>JACQJE010000021.1 GCA_016205125.1 Deltaproteobacteria bacterium
CTTTTCCACAAAAGATGCCAAGGGATATGGCATACACCCCAGTCTCCTCACTTACTATCACAAGAACGGAGTCCTTGATCGAATCGCCCCTGGCTTCTACAAAGTGCATGACGCCGAACTTAATGTCCCTTTTGAATGGGAAGATCTCATTCTTACTACTCTGAGCATTCCCAACGGTATCATCTGCCTCATCTCTGCCCTCGCCCTGTATGAACTCAGCGACCAGATCCCAAGAAAATTCTGGATCGCGATCGCGAATGATCGACACCCCCCCAAAAGACAAGGGGTGCGTTACGTTCGAATGCGCAATATGGAACTGGGTAGAACCACGATTCAACTGGGGGAATTTACCCTCCCCATCTTTGATAAAGAACGAACCGTAGTAGACTCTTTTCGCCATCTTTCCATAGAAATTGCAATCAAATCCTTGCAAGACTATCTCAAACAGGATAATCCCGATTTCAATAAACTCTCAGAGTACGCCCAAAAGCTGAGGACCCACATTCAACCCTACATTCTAAGTCTTACCACGTAGGAAAAGGAAGTAACGCCACAATGACCAGAGCTTTACAGCAATCCCTCAAAGATAAAATTCAGCAAATTGTAAAAGAGGCAGGCATGCCAGAAAACATTGCTGATGTGATCGCCGCGATCAATCAGTACGTCGTGCACCATTTTAAGTGAGAGGTTCCTATGTTAAAAAAGTTCCACATCTCAATCATTGTGAAACCTTTTTAACATGACTGATTTAACATGACTGATAAACCTGAAATCTATGTGAGTACTGACATAGAAGCTGATGGGCCGATTCCAGGCGTTCATTCGATGCTGAGCTTTGGATCAGCAGCCTACTGGGCAGATAAGACGCTTGTCAGCACTTTCACAGCCAATCTTGAAACATTGCCTGGAGCCGTTGCACACCCGAAAACTATGGAGTGGTGGAAGAGGCAACCGAAAGCTTGGGAGGCCGCTCGGACCGATCTTCAGTCGCCAGAACAGGCAATGCAGAAATACTTAGCCTGGCTCAAAGCGCTGCCTGGCACTCCTGTGTTTGTCGGCTACCCCGCTGCCTACGATTTTATGTTCGTCTACTGGTATCTGATCCGTTTTACCGGTGAGAGCCCCTTCTCTCACTCGGCCCTCGACATCAAGACACTTGCAATGGCGCTGCTGAAAATCCCCTATCGCAAAGCAACCAAGAAGCGCATGCCGAAGCCGTGGTTTGATGCCCAGCTCCCCCACACCCACCGCGCTCTCGATGACGCGATCGAGCAAGGCGCACTCTTCTGCAATATGCTGGCAGAATCAAAGGTCGGGGCGCAGAGGCGTTCCCAGCGCTAATACGAGCTGGGAACGCATTGCATGGTGTGAACTTCTTATGGACAACGAACTGAAACGATGGGTGTGCAGCTACCTAGCGCGGTATTCGCACTCCCTCGATAGCTGACAGTCTGTCCGGGAACCGGGTTCCCCCACTGATCCACACATTGTCCCGAGATGGAAACGGTCACCCCTGGGAGGCTTGTACCACCGTTAGTTGGATTTTGATAAGCAAAGACCCCCGGCTGATGAAAACCCTGGCCAAAATTTTGCCCTCCACAGAGATTCTTGAAGCCCGAGTTGCAGATTGTCTGCCCCGTGGCACAATCCCGCAATTCATAAGCTGCAGCTGAAGAATGCGCGTTGGTTGAGAGATTAGCTCCCCCGGTAGGAACAAGAAACGAGGTCGCATGATCTGGATCAGGCTCTACGCTCCCTTCATAGTAGAGCTCCAGGTGATCCATCGCCTGGCGGACTCTGCTCCATGCCCGCACGACAGAGCGAGTCGGATGGAGATCGCCGAAAGTGATGTCCGCCTGAGCAAAAGCGTCGATCAGGCGATCGTAATCATGTTCGGTATGCTCAGGATCATTACGAAAAGAGGTGACTTGACGAAAAAAATGATAAGCAGCCTCTTTAAAAAATTGCAGTTGCTCTAATGCATGGCGCTCCCGTTCGGTGTAATGATGCCGTCGCGCATAGGCAATGCGATAGGCATAATCGCTCTGCCGATAGACCTGCTCCGCCAGTCGAATCACTTGGTCCATGTCGCCGGGAGAAGGATGACTCGCTTCTGCTGGAATCGCTTTGTAGAGAAGACCGACTAGAAAAATCGAGAAGAGGAAAAAAACTACCTTTTTCATTGTATTGACCCTCCTTGTTTGGTTGCGGGGGTAGGATTTGAACCTACGACCTTCGGGTTATGAGCCCGACGAGCTACCAGGCTGCTCCACCCCGCATTCGGGAGTATAGTCGGGCAACTCTTGAAGTCAAGGCCAAAACATCCCTGCGCGAAGGAGGAGGTATTCAGCAAAGAGGAGGAGAATGACGCCAAAGATCCTCTCGACAACGATCATCCAGCGGCCCGATTTTGGGAGAGAAGCGGCTAATCCGCTGAAAGTTCCGATGAGGATGAGGAGCGTGCCGAGTCCAAGTGCAAAGGCGATCATGAGGGTGATGCCGTAGACGACCTGCTGGCGGAGTGCGATGATTCCCAAAATGGCACCGAGAATGGGGGCGGCACAGGGGGCCACAATAAATCCTGAGGTCATGCCGACGAGAAAAGCGCCGAGCGCGCTTCCCCGCCTCTGATGGCCGAGGTGTCCTTTAGGGCCTGGCAGCTTAAACTCATAGACACCGAGCATGCTCAGCGCACAGAGAAGGACAATATTGCCGACGACCAGATTGACAAGCCAATGAGAGGAGATCTGGCCAAAAAGACGGCCTGAAAGAGCGGCAAAAATACCGAGAAGGAGATAGATAACAGCCATTCCAGCGACGTAATAGAGGGAGAGGAAAAAACCTCTCCAGCGGCTTGGATGACCTGAGCTTCTTCCGCCAATATAGGCCACCGTGATGGGGATGACGGGATAGATGCACGGAGTGAGACTGGCGAGCACCCCTCCTCCAAAGGCGCCCAGATGGGCCAACACAATACCCAATCCGAGGTAAGAGGTAAAAAGATCATTCATCGTATCGTCTGACCGCCACCTGACCGAACGCGCTCACTTTCTGAAAGAAGTCTTTGGCATCACAGACGATGGCAATCGTGAGAGGCTCTTTGCGAAGACGGCGTTTGAGGATCTCATGAGCAGACTGCAGTTGGAGTCCCCTGATCCGGTCGGTATAAGTGAGGTAATAATCGCGCGGCAGATCAAAGATGATGCGTTGTGTGGCAAGAGAGAGAATATCTCCCGGAGTGTCCCAATCGAAGGGATAACTGTTGACAAGATGCTCGGTGGCATGGGTGAACTCGTTCTCTTTCACCCCCTTGTCGATAAAACGGCGATAAAGATCAAGAGCAAGCTCAATGGCTGGCACGGTATCTTTGTTTGCCGGGAAGGTCCACATGGCAAAGAAACCAGGATCCTTCCAGCTTCTGAGATAACTAAACGCGCCATAGCTCCAGCCTCTTTTGATGCGGATCTCATCATTCAGTGGAGCAGTAAATGTTCCTCCAAATGCCGTACTCATGACGGTCAGCGGAATATAATCCGGGTCATTGGCGGGGATCCCCACCTGGCCAATCATGATCTGGGTCTGGGTGCGCTGGGGCTTGTCGATCAGGAAAACCCGGTTCTGTTCTGTCGGTTTGAATTCTCCATATTGCGATTGGCGCATCTCTCCGGGCGGGAGTCCCGCGAAGAGGAGCTCAAAGTCATTGATGGCATCCCCTTTTGAAATATCACCCGCAGATTCCAGGATCATATTCCCTGACACGAAGTTCTCCCGATAGAATGTCATGATGTCAGTCAGTGTGATATTCGGAATGCTCTGCGGGGTTCCCAATACGGGGCGGCTGTAGGGATGATCTCCAAAGAGGGCGCGTCTGAAATGAAGATTGACGACTTCCCGGTCCTTATCGAGCTGCTCCTGAATCTGAGCCATGACTTCGTGGCGGAGCTTCGTCAATTCCTCTGCAGGAAAGGTGGGCTGAATGAGAATCTCTGCCAATATTTTGAGGAAGCGGTCCTTATTTTTGGAAAGGACGCTCCCGCTGTAGCTTAAAAAATCGTACGATGTCTCCACTTCGAGAGTGGCACCCATCCCTTCTAATTGGGAAAAGATCTCATCGCGCGTGTGACTCTTGGTTCCCCGAAGGAGGAGTTCACCTGTCAGATTAGCGAGACCTGGTTTATCGGGAGGCTCTGCCGCAGACCCGCTTCTAATAACGGCGCGATAGTAGATGATTGGCACGGAGTGATCTTCATAAACAACCCCCTTTGCTTTGTTGGGGAGTTCTGCTTCTTTCCAATGAGGAGCCAGAAGTTTCCCCTGACCCCCGATGCGCGATAACCATTCCCCCTTGCACGAAAGGAGTGTCACAGCCATGGCGCTGAGCAGTATCATTGCGATCTTCACTTGAGAGCCTCCACTTTTTTAGAGCTTTCCCTGAGCTGAACCCTCCCCTGCCTAAAGGCAGGGGGTTCTACGGGAAACCACCTCAGCCTCTCCCGGTCTCTTGCTGGAGAGTTGTCTCACCGCTACAACATCCCGGGCATTAGCCTTGGCTATTCCCATTTCCGCGGACGAGCCGCGACTACCAACACTTAAGTGTTGGTGAGGATAGCTAACGCCGGTCCTCTTCGCAGCTTGAAGACTGCTCGACGCCGCCCGCGACAAGAGCGGTTCCGCACTTGGCCAAAACTCACCGGCTTTGACTGCGTCGAGCTGACCTTCCTCAACATATCTTGCGAGGTAGGCCGAAAAGAGATCACGCTGTGCGTGGACCCCACAAGAACAGATGTGCCAACGCTCACTCAACTTCTTCTTTCTCACCTCTCCACAGAGACAAGTTTGGCTGAGCCGA
>JACQJE010000218.1 GCA_016205125.1 Deltaproteobacteria bacterium
ATATTTATACAATAATTACTGCCGGTTTTTTTGCCCTGCTCAGAAGATGACCGAGAGGGCGCCAATTATGCCGCTCCGAGGTAAACCACATAAATATCAAAATCGCCAAGATCAAGCTGGGATTTCCGAAGGAGGCGGTGGATCAAGAGATTTCTTCATAAGCGCGACGCGTATCGAGGGCCACCTTCTCCCATGTAAAATGATCGAGAATGTGCTGTTTTAAGACCTCCTCTTTGGGTCGCGCCAGCGCACGCGCTATCGCCTGAGCTATTTTGGAAGGGCTGGAAGGATCGAAGTATTCGACATGCTCCTTGAAGTATTCCCGGGTCGATCCACACTCTGTCACCGCCAGACGGGCGCCCGCCAGCCCCGCTTCGAGCGCTGCCAGCCCCGGTGTTTCAAACCACCCTGGAAGGACAAAGAGATCACAAGCGGCGTAAGCGGAAAGGAGGAGGGGGGAGTCGTGAGGGAGGCCTCCCAGGAAGTGAACCTGATGAGGTGCCTCAAGGCGGCACTGCTGTGCATATTCCTCAAATCCGGAAACTGGGTCACCAACGATGACCAGAGGGAAGAGGAGTTTTTTTGCGGCGCGCACCAGATTGAGCTGATTCTTTCGGGGCTCGATTCGGCCTACCGACAGGATAAATCGGTCAAATGGATAGTGCTGACGAAAGAGGACCGGATCTGCGTTGAGAAAGAGTCTGTCGGTTGCATGATGGATGACCCGCATCTTTTCATCCGGTATGGCAAACATCCGGCGCATGAAGTGCCGCTCCATCTCTGAACTTGGAAAAAGGAGGTCGGAAGAGAGCAGAAGTTCTCGCCGGGCTGAAGGAAAGAAGGGGAATGCCCACTTCATAAAGTGGCGCAGAATGAGTTTCGCTTTCGCCCTCCAGGCGCCATAAGAAAAAAAGGCCATCTTCCAGGAGGACCAGAGAATCGGTGTGTTGACGACAGGAACCCCTCTGCTCCTGGCGACCTTCACAAGACCCAAACAGTCCTTTACAGAACCAAAAACATGGAGAATATCGTACTGCTCCACCCGGTCTGCCCACATATCGAAGAGCTTGACCTCTACCCCGCTCTTTTCGAGGTATTCTTTCATTTTGAGGAGGAGGATCTCCCCGCCGCCAACATTCTGAAAAGCGGAAGGGTAAGAAAAGAATAAGACGCGCATTACTCCCCCCCATCGAGGTGCTGTAAAATATTCAAAGCCGCTCTGCCATCCCCATACGGGTTCTCCCAGATCCGCTCCCGCCGCGACATTTCCTGCGCGGCCTGCACGATCTGTCCCGACTCCACGCCGCCCAGCTGATTCGCCCCCGCCGCGACCGTCTCCGGCCGCTCTGTGGTGGTGCGGAGAGTGACACAGGGGACCTTGAGAATGCAGGCCTCTTCCTGCACTCCTCCCGAATCGGTCATGATAAGAGAGGCGGCTGATTCCAGCATCAGAAATTCCAGATAGCCGACCGGCTCCATTTTCCTGATGCAGGCTGGGAGCGGAATGCCAAAACTCTCCAATCGCTTTTCTGTGCGGGGATGAATGGGGAAAAGAACTATTTTCTGGAGGATCTCCGCTGTCTTTTCAATACCGCGCAGAATTTCCCTCAGACGCTTTGGCTCCTCGACATTCTCCTGGCGGTGAAGAGTGAGGAGAACGTAATCTTTCATCGTCTCTCTCGTGACCCTTCGTACAATGTGCTTAGCCAGTTCGAGATTCTGATAAACCGCATCGACAATGGTATTCCCAGTCACAAAGATCTTCTTCTCTTCAATCCCCTCTCCCAACAGTATTTTCTTAGCCTGCCCGGTCGGAGCAAAGAGGAGATCGCTCAGGTGATCTGAAAGGACACGATTGATCTCTTCCGGCATGGAGCGGTCATAACTTCGGAGCCCCGCCTCCACATGACCCAACTGAAAGCGCATCCCTGTATAGGCAGAGGTCGTTGAAATTTTCGAGGAGGCCAGAGAGCCGGCTAGAACGGTGTTGGTATCCCCCTGCACGAGAACGTGGGTCGGTCTCTCTTCAAGGAGTATCTTTTCGATTGCGATCAGCATGCGGCCGGTATGATCCCCCTGAAGCTGGGGACCCTTGCTCCTGATCCTGAGAAGATACTGAGGCTTAGGGAGTCCTAATTCTTTAAAAAAAATGGAATCGAGACGCGGGGAATAGTGCTGACCGGTGTGGATCATGAAGTATGGGATGTGCCGCAATTCAAAGAGACGCATGAGAGAGCTCAGTTTAATGATCTCAGGACGCGTGCCAAAGACGAGTGCGATTTTGAGTTTTGAATGAGGTTGCATCGACTAAATGAAATTCTCCAGTGTGACTGGGCGCTTTTTCTCAACAAATTCTTCATACATCCAGAGCGCCTGGAGGGCAAACATTGAGCACCATGAATTGAGGTGGCGAAGCGGCTTCCCCTCAACGGAATATCCGTAGAGAAAGCCACCCTTTTGCGAATCCTCCTGCCTGAATTGACAGGCGCAGAGATGCTGTTGGATCTTCTTCAAAGTCCCAGCCATCGTCTGAGCCGGAGCCTCACCTATGCCGGAGAGGAGGGCACCCATCCTCAAGACCTGGGCCGCGACGTCACTCCGCTCAAAACGGGCAAACTCACCCTTGCGATAGACCGAAGGGAGGGAGCCATCCTCTGCGGTCGAATCCAAAAGCCACTTCATCCCTTTCCGAATCGGGGGGAGATACTGATCTTCCTTGAGAATAAGCGCTCCGTAGAGGAGACCTTCCAAGGTATAGCAGTGAGGGTGAAGCTCCGTGCTCTCGTCTTTGAGACTGGTGATGAAACGCCCATCCTGGGCCTGCAGGGAGAGGGCATAATCGAGAAGTTTTAACGCCAGCTCTCTGGAAGAGGGGTCCCCTGTGAGACGGTAATGATCGATCAGGAAGAGGGCGAGTTTCGCGTGGAAACTGCCGGTCTGATTCGACCACTTGTCAAACTCTTCACCAGAGGCTCCTGTTTTGAGATCAAAGTAAGGATAGACCCGTCCATCCGATTTCTTGAGGGTTCTTTTTAAAAAATCCGCCGCCCGCTCTGCATAGCGGAGGTAGATTCTCCCTTCTTCGGCCCCTTTGCGCTGATAGAGCTGGAGGAGGCCATACCCCACCATCGCTGTATCAAAGGCAAAGAGCCGCCCCTGAGTAAAAGCATAGCTCTCCACAAAGGCGCGCTCAACCAAATAGTCGCGCGATTTGACTCCCCCCGCCTCATGAAAGGCGTTTTGAATCAGCCATTGGGCCGCAAGTTCGGCTCTCCCCATCCAAACAGAGTTGGGAAACACGCGATCGAGAAAAACAAAGGTCGTCATCGCATAGCCGGTAATCTCTGAATAAAGAAAGGGGTAGAAATTCCCCTCCCTCTCATACCAGGCGTGAACCCCTCCCCTTTTGTCCGCCTCGCCGCTCAAATCCTGAATCCCGGAATCGAGCAGCCACCGGGCTGTCAGTAAAACCGGATCGCGGCGGTCCATCAGCTCCCCCTCCGGAGAGACAAACCCCTGAAGCCGAGCCGGCACGCCGTAAACCAGACCGCAATCAGGGACATCGCGGCTCACAAGCGAGCCAGCACCCACCATCGCATACTGGCCAACGGTCACTCCGGGCAGAATAGTACTATTGGCTCCGACCGACGCCCCCTTCCGGATTCGCCATTCCAGCCCCTCTAAATTGCGAATGCGGTTTGAGCGGGGGAGAGGATCGTTCGTGAAACAAACGCCGGGACCGATAAAGACCTCCTCCTCAACGATGAGATTGCGGTAGAGGAGCGCCTTATTATGAATGTTACAGCGATCTCCGATCTTGACCCCTTTATCGATATAAGCCCCATTCCCAATAATGCAGTGGCGCCCAATCTTTGCCCATTCACGAACTTGAGCATAGGCCCAGACCTGGGTACCTTCTCCGATTTCGGCTTGCTCAGAGACAATCGCAGTGGGATGAATCGTAATACCCTTCATTTCCAATTTTCCTTCGCCCACTCGATGTTCTCTCTTAGCCCCTCTTCTACAGTATAACGCGGCTCCCAGCCAAAGAGTTTATTGGCTAGGCCATAATCACAAATCAGGCGGTTCACTTCAGACGTCCGTTTCTCGACATGGACAATTTCTGACCCACTGCCGCTCATCTCTTTAATCCAGTGCGCAATTTCCTTAATAGTCACATCGCGGCCCGTCCCAAAGTTGATCGCCTTTCCGACTGCACCGGGATGAGCCCCCATGATGAGAAAGGCCTCCACGATGTCACTCACATAGGTAAAATCGCGCGTCTGAAGGCCATCTCCATGAATCGTGAGAGGTTTCCCATCTAAAGCCAAACGGATAAACTTCGGAATCACATCATAAGTGTGACGCGGACCAAATGTATTAAAGGGGCGGATAATCGCCACCGGCAGATGATAGGTGTTGTAATACGAATAAGCCGTCCGGTCGGCCGCAACTTTCGATGCTGCATAGGGAGAAGAGGGATTGAGGGGGTGTTTTTCATCAATAGGGGCATATTGAGCCGTTCCATAAATTTCGCTGGAAGAGGTACAAACCACCCGCTGAATACGCGGAATCTGCATCGCCGCGTGCAGGACATTGACCGTCCCCCAGAGATTGCTCTCCATCACCTCCCGCGGATGCGCAAAAGAATTCGGGACGTAGGCATCTGCCGCCAGATGAAAGATGATGTCCGGTTTTGATGCTTTAATGAGATCGACCGCATCAGGGCTCGCAATATCCCCGCAGTAGATCTTTTCAAATCTCCTTTCCTGCGGCTCCAGATTCTTGAGAGTATAGAGCGTCGTCCCTGTAATGGAATTGCCTCGAATATAAATGGAGATATGGGCCCCAAGATCCAGAAGTCGCTCCGTAAGATGAGAGCCCATAAACCCGTCGGCACCGGTCACCAAAACTCTCTTGCTTTTCCAGAATGCGTTTGACATACTCTGTCCCGTATCACTTGAAATAAAGCTCTCTTCACGCCGGAGAAAAACAGAATAGTCCTCATCTGTCAAGGACGATAACTATGCGGAAGACCCTCTTTCTCATCACCCTTCTTCTTTTCATCGTCCCTGATGTTTATGCTTACATTGACCCTGGCACTGGGAGTTATTTTTTTCAGTTTTTGATTGCGACCCTTCTCGGCACCCTCTTTTTCTGGAAAACTCTCTGGCTGAGAATGAAGCGGCTCTTTTCCCGAATTGTCCATAAATTCTTTTAATCTATGCTTGCCGACCCACAGACCATCCGAGGCTCCTTTAGAGATCCGGGTGGGGCTGTATACTGCAGAAACAATCAGATCTTTCGAAAGATATATCCTTTATACCAGACACATTATACCCATCTGATGGCATCCGGCTGCTATCAGAAAATGGTCTCCGAAGGTCTCTTGATCCGACACCAGGAAATTGAACGGAAAGTCCATGCGGATTCAACGATTGAACTGATCATTGAACCTGAAAAGATACCCTTTATCTCCTATCCCTATGAATGGTGTTTCAGTCAGCTCAAAGATGCCGCCCTGGCCACTCTTAAGATTCAGCAAGAAGCGCTTCAATTCGGCATGACCCTGAAGGACAGCAGCGCCTACAATATCCAATTTTTCCACGGCAGGCCGATTCATATCGACACCCTCTCCTTTAAAATCTACCAGGAGGGACAACCGTGGTATCCCTATCGTCAGTTCTGTCAGCACTTCCTCGCCCCTCTCGTTCTCATGAAAGAGATTCATCTCGACCTAGGTAAAATACTGCGAATCTACACAAATGGGCTTCCATTAGAGATTATCTTGCAAATACTCCCTTGGCGAAAGAGGCTTCGCCCCCCTATTTTTTTTCATCTTGTCCTGCAGGAGATCCTCCAGAAGTTCTTTGAAAAGAGCCGCTTTTCCGGAAGGAAGACTCCCTATCTCAGCAGACAAAAGCTCTTTGCACTCCTCGATCACCTGGAACGAACAGTCGACGCGCTTCATATCAAGACTCCAAAGACAGTCTGGACTGAATATTATTCTGAATGCCATTACGCAGCGCAGGCTTTTGGAGATAAAGAGAAGATCATCTCCAACCTTCTGGAGAAGATTCGACCCTCTCTGATCTGGAGTTTGGGAGAAAACAAGGGGCACTTTAGCCGCCTGGCTGGAAGAAAGGGGATTTCGACCATTGCCATAGATTCAGATGCTGCAGTCACAGAAGCTCATTATCTGCGCTGTAAAAAAGAAAAAAATTCCTCTATCCTCCCTCTTCTCATCGATTTGGAAAACCCCAGCCCCTCTCTGGGGTGGGGGGGGGAGGAGCGATTCGCTCTGCATGAACGCGGAAGAGCAGATGCTCTTCTCTGTCTCGCCCTCATTCATCATCTCGCCGCAAAGGGGATTCCGCTCCATCTGATGGCATCTTATTTTGCGAAACTCTCATCGACGCTCATCATTGAATTTGTGCCGAAAGAAGACCCTCAAATCCAGTGCATTATTCAATCCCATGAAGGGCTCTTTGCGCATTATGACCAAAATGGATTTGAACAAGCTTTTTCAGACTATTTTCGGATCATTTCGGCCCATCCGATCCGTGAGAGTACGAGAGTGATCTACTGGATGCAAAAGAGAGATTGAGCAACAGGAGCCGTTTATTTGGAACGTCGATAAAGTGGATCAGAAGCGAGCTGAAAAACAAACGGCGATGCATAACGCGAAAAATAGGCCTCATCTTTCAGCAGACCCCTCTTAGCTCCAAAATAGTGATCAAAAACAAAACGAAATGAATTGACTGGCGAAATTGAAGGATAGAGCAGCTTTTCCAGAGATTCCGGCAGATAATAAGCATTGAAATTCCTCATTCTCTCCTGGATGAAGAGTGCATCAGGGGGTTCTCTGTCCGAACGAATGGCAGGTCCGTGATCCGATTGAAGAATTATGATTGGCCTCACTTTTTCCCTTTTCAGGATTTCGTCGATGACAATCATTGTCTTTTTTGTAATATAAATAAGCTGGTCCAGATAATCTTCCCGATGGTCCCAGACATTCCCTTTCAGCCGGAATTTAACATTCGAGTTCATTCTCCCATCTCTGTCAAATACAAAGGGAGGATGTGGAGAGACCAGATGAACAAAAACAAATTGCGGTCTCTCCAAATAGGGGATCTTCCCCAATTCCGAAAAGGTGCACAGCACACTCTTTCGGATCCCTCTGCGCATAAAATCGAAGGAGGGAGAGAAGAGATGCTCAAAGATAATGAATGGACTCATGCGATACATGAATAGCAAAAAACGATAGAGATCATGATCATCTGAACAGGAGACATTTCGATCCTCATATCTGCTCGATCGAAGAACACCATTGACCGTATTAAAATGGGTATAAGAGTAGCCATGGTTCTTTAAGAATCGGACCACTTTATTCTCTTCGATCATTTCATAAAGCTCAGAAAAATTTTGCAGATGATCGTGATATTTCATGTTGAGCGATGAGGCGATCGAGAGAGAGGTAATCGCATAGTTACTCTGGCTCTTTTCGGCGATATAAAAACCCCGATTCTTCAGGAATGTGATAAAAGAACTGTTATCATAGTGATAGATGTTGCGCAGGGTGTCTGCACGAGCATAGCCATCGAGAATAATATAGTAGATATTCGGCCTCTCCTCCCGATTTGACTCTCTTTTCAATTCTATCTGAGTCAACTCTCTCCTCTCCCGCTCCTCCATGACTTTCTTGAATTTAAAGACTGAAATTTCTGAGGCAGAAATGACAACCAAAAGTAGGGCAAGAGCATTTAAATATCGCGTGATCTTCAGCAGACTCTTTTGACAACGCCAGATCCAGACTGAAACAACAATCCAGGAAAATGTCATGATTGGCCATAGGAAATAATGATTCTGCCAAAGTTCGTAAAAACGCCCATAGGAGAAGAAGAGAACAAATGAAAACGACGTCAGAATTGCCGATTTATATCGGCTCTTCAGAATCAGGAGAGAGAGGGAAAAGAGCAAAAAGGCGATCCCTGCTGCCGCCAGAAGAGGGTAAGGGAGAGAAGAGAGTTCTAATTTGTCTTTGTTGATCGCAAAAACAAAGAGTACACTTTGAAGCGAAAAGAGAAGAGGGTGCAAAAAAAAAGCTGTCGAAAATGATTCTGATTTTTCCAGGCATCCTTGCAACCCACAATGAAATACATTATAAGCTTGCGAAATGAATAGCACTTCTTCTTTCGATCTCACCACCATCATACTGACATTTAATGCGGGATCTACTCTTCCACGCTGTCTCGAATCTCTCACCCCTCTGAACTCGCAGATCTGCATTATCGATTCTGGAAGTAGTGATAACACACTCGAATTAGCAAGAAAATATACCAATCAGATCGTGATGTCCCCTCTTTCCGACTTTTCAAAACAGAGAAACCTCGGTCTGGATCATGTATCCGCTGAATGGGTCCTTTTTATCGATTCAGATGAGATGCTCACACCCGAATTGACGAGAGAGATCTGTAGAATACTCACCATGGGGGTCTCTTCAACAATTGCCGGCTTTGCCATGAAAAGGCATAACCAGATCTTTGGGCATTGGATGCGCTTTGGGGGGCATCAGCGCGATTGGCAAATTCGGCTCATGAGGAGAAGTCGTGCTCGCTATGTCAATTTTGTACATGAACAGGTGGAGTTACGTGGGGAGCTCCGTCGTCTGAGATCACCCCTTCTGCACTACTCCACCCCTGATCTTCAGAGTTATCTGGCAAAGCTCGGCTTCTACGCAGAATTGGAAGCGAAACAACTCGTCGCTTCAAGGAAATCGCCCGCTCTCCTTCGCCTTTGGACCGACCCCTTTATTGGCTGGCTAAGACAGTATATTTTTGATCTCGGTTTCTTAGATGGTCGAGCCGGCCTTCAATTCGCACTTTTATCGGCATTTAATCGGTATTGCGTACTGGCAAGATGGAGAGAATTAGTAAAAAACCCGTAACTTCTCAATAAGTGGAGGTATTGTCATCCTGAGCGAAGCGAAGGATCTGGATTCTTCGGGCACTTCGTGCCCTCAGAATGACAGGGGTCGCACTTTTGCCTCAAGTTATTGAGAAGTTACATTAAGCCGTGGCGGATCAGATGAACGACCTGAAAATAGATTCAGTGGCACTCATCGTTCTCAATTACAATGGTGCAGATCTCCTCAATGCCTGTCTCCCTTCGATCATCAAGGCCAGCCACAGAAGCAGATACCGGTGCCGCATCATCATCCTCGACAACTGCAGTCAGGATCAGAGTAAGGAGATCGTTCGCACTCACTTTCCAGAGGCGGACTGGGTTTCGGCCTCCGAAAACCGGGTCCTCTGCTCTTATAATCCCTTGATGAAGGAGCTTTCTGAAGAGATTGTCATCCTTCTCAATAACGATATTTCTGTGGAACCCGATTTTATCGACCCCTTGGTGGATGTATTTGAACAACATCCGGATGCTTTTTTTGCAGCTCCCAAAGTTCTCCTGCCCGGTACAAAGAAATACGAGGGGAATCGCACCCAGATGCGGATGCGGTGGGGGATCTTTGAGGCGACCTGCTTCTTTCCCGGCCATGAAAAGGGGATCGATCAACCTGGCTATACACTTCAGACGGGATACGGAGCTTTCCATCGCTTGCGCTTCCTGGAGCTGGGTGGCTATGACGATCTCTATCTCCCCGGAAGAGTAGAGGACAGCGACATCTGTTTCCGAGCTTGGAGAAGGGGATACAGAGGTTTCTATGTTCCTTCGAGTATCGTTTACCATGAAGGAGCAGTCACTTTCCGGAAAGTCTTCGGCCAAAAGAAGATGGACACCCTCACCTGTCGAAACATTTTTCTCTTCATGTGGAAAAATCTCAAGGATCCAAGACTTCTTTTTGAACACTTATTCTTTCTGTTCCCAAGGCTCTCTTATGCGCTCTTGAAGGGGAATACTCCTTTTGCGCTTGGCTTCTTTTTAGCCCTGCAGAAAGCTCCCGAAGCATGGAAACGCCGCCGCGCTCAACGTATCTATCCCGCTATTCGCCGGGACTGTGAGATTTTTGAGATGGTACGATGAAGAGAACCTATGTTTTGAAGCGCTCTTTGATGAAAGCGCTCATTCAAACAGTTGATGCCATAGGGAGTCTTGCAGTAAGAAGATCTCCGGTTCCTCCCCTCTCCCCCTCTCAAATCGAGAACGTCCTCTTCATTCGCCTTGATCAGATTGGCGACATTGTGACGACCCTTCCCGCAATTGACTCTCTAAAGACACTCTTTCCCAACGCTGAGATCACAGGTTTGGCGGGAACGGAAGGGGCAGAGCTCTTGTACGGCCATTCTGGCATTGATCGTCTCATCATTCTTCACGAACATTGGCTGAGACGCGATTCCCATCGCAAGCTTTTCACTCCAGAACTCAAAAAGCTCCTCCCGCAGCTAAAAGAAATATCCTTCGACATTGGCATCGATTTTCGCGGCGACCTCCGCAACATTCTTCTCATGAAATGGATCGGGGTCAAATACACGATCGGATATGGCGCAACGGGGGGGGGCTGGCTCCTCGATTCTGAGATCCCCTACGATCCGAATTTGCATGCAGTGAAAAAAAGTTTGCAATGCCTCTCCCCTTTCTCTCCCTCAACCCCTCTTCCCCTCACCGTACCCCGCATTGACTTCCACTCCTTCACCTCCGCCCAAGAGACTTTTCACTGGCTGAAACAGCAGTGGAACCTCTCCAGTCCCTTCATTGCCGCTCACCCAACTGCAGGGACTCCCAGTAAAGAATGGCCACTTGAAAACTGGCTGTATCTTGTCCAGAAACTCCTCTCTGAAAGAAATGAGCCGATTGTCCTCGTTGGAGGAGACCGGAAAAAATCCGGGAACATCGTCTCTGCGCTCTCAAATGAACGCCTCATTGACGCTTCAGGGATGACCAATCTTCGGGAATTAGCAGTGCTCTTGTCGCAGGCAAAACTCTTTATCTCTTGCGATTCAGGTCCAGCTCACATTGCCGCTGCAGTCGGCACACCCACACTGGTCATTGCGAGCGGAACCAACGTCCCTTCCGTCTGGCTCCCCACTCACCCTCATGTGAAGGTCATTTCCCACGCGGTCGATTGCTCACCCTGTGAAATGAGCATCTGTCCTAAAGAGCACCACTGGTGTATGGAAGGGATCACCGTTATGAAGGTCCTGGAGGAAGCTGAATCTCTCACTGGACGAGGGGCGAAAAAATGAGAAAACAGCTGGGAGCCCTGTTACAAATTGCCTGGCTCGGATTTGTCACTTATTTCTTTCTTATTTCCTATTATATCCCGAGACTCAAGGAGCTCTTTTTCTAATGGAATACGTGGTCTCTGGTCCAACAGTCATTCTGACATCGACACTCTGGTTCTGTATCATTCTGTTTGCTTCTTACGGAATGGGTTCGACCTTTCTGAAAAACTATTTTTCCCGCGACAACGGACCTGTTTGCTCTCTTCATGCCATCTTTTCTCTCTCTCTTGGTTTATTCTCTTTCTCTTTCTGGACATTCATCATCGGATCAGTGGGACTGCTCAAATTACCATGTCTCCTGCTCTTCCTCTTGGGAGGGACAGCTCTCGGTCTCCTCGATCTCAGAAAACATGGAACGGACAACGTCCGAATCTTCAAAGATGGCTTCCCTCTCTCTCTCTCTGATAAACTATTGATTGCGCTCTTCTTAGTCCTTTCGTTTCTCACTTATCTGGGAGCGCATGCGCCTGCGACAGGGAATGACGCCCTTGCCTATCATCTCTATTTCCCAAAGCTTTACGCAGAGAGAGGCGCTCTTTTTTTTACCCCATACCATCCCCGCTCGCTTTGGCCGTTCATGATGGAGATGCTCTTTACGGCTGGAATGCTCCTCCAGGGAACGGCACTGGCCCAACTCCTCAGTTGGAGCACAGCGATACTCACTGCTCTGGCTGTTCCTGCTGCAGCAGCCTATTTTTCCCTTGAAAAGAACGTGATCCGCAGTGCGGCACTCCTCATCATCTGCGTCCCTGCCATCTGGATGCAGAGCATGGACGCCTATGTCGACAACGCCATGATGCTTTATACCTTCTTGTCCTTCATCGCCCTTTGGATCTGGAAAGAGCGAAACTATTCCCTTCATAGCGGATTCATCGCAGGCCTTTTCCTCTCGGCTCTCGTCTCGATTAAATATTTTACCCTTTTTCCTGCGCTGATCCTCACTCTTCTTTTCGGCCTCCCTCTTTTATCCAAGCTAAAAAAAATCGATCACCCCATCTTGGCTGTCAGCCTGCCAGCATTCACCATTCTGCTCTTTTCCTCCTTCTGGTTTATACGGAGCTGGTACTATACGGGTAATCC
>JACQJE010000026.1 GCA_016205125.1 Deltaproteobacteria bacterium
CCATAGAAGGGTTTCTGAAGCGGGGCAAATCGAAAGTCCACTTTGTGGAAGATGTTTCCAAGGCGATCTATCCGGAGAAAAGTGCTCGGCTGATTGAAGGGTGGAAGGCGCGAGGCGTAGAGGTAACGCGGTGTCAGAATGTTGTCTCTCCCAGAATAATCAAACTTTTTGAGCTGTTGACCACCCCCCGGAAATGGGTGAGATTTTAACCCCCTTTTCGCTGCCTTAGTCCATTGTGAGAAAGTTGACAAGATTACTTTAATACTCTAGAAGGTGATCAACTTTTGGAGGTGAAAAGTTATGAAGCGATTTAGTTTACTCGTCATGGGCATTTCGTTGTTTGGTCTTAATGCTTTTGCATCGGAAACTTACTTGCTGGCACCAGAGACTAAGGTGGTACATGTCAAGAATCCCGGCACCCATCAAACCGAATTGACGCTTTCATACCAGCTTCCGTGTTGGGCTGAATATGTTGACAATATTGAGAAGACTGTAATTCGAGGTAATCCGATGAATCCAGCAGCTGATTTTGAAGTGGTTGTGGGAGTTCTATTGCGCGGAAATAAACTAAACCCCTGCGTAGATTCTCAGGAGAAAGAAGTGACTGCAACATTGAACACGTTGGCAGTTGAAGGAACATTCCTGGGCTTTAAAGTAATTGAAGAGCTTTAAAAGCAATTCTATTGTTCTATATATACAGACCGTCAGGTCAGTTTATTGTCGATAAATTTCCATATCGAGTTGTGCGCCCTGCGTATGGAGTGGTGAGGTTATGGTCAAGACAACGACGGAGAGATCTCTGCGCTTCTTTCAGCGCCTGGCCTACAGCCCGGGTGAGATTGCGAGAGTCCGCCAGTTTGTGCGGCCCACGGGGACGACACTGATCCTCCCTTACGATCAGTTTATTGAGCACGATTGCCGCCATCTCGAGGCTGAATCGGATGCGGGTAATCCCGACACTATTTTGGAGCTGGCTGTAGAAGGGAAATACAATGCGGTGGCGATCCATTATGGGATTGCGAAGAGATATTGGTCACGCTTCTCCGGGAAAGTTCCTCTCATTTTGAAAATCAGTGGAAAGACGGGATTTCCTCCTCAAGACAGGCCCTTGAGTGTCTATACAGCCTGTGTGGAAGATGCGGTGAAACTTGGCGCTGTCGCGGTCGGATATACGATGTACTACGGCTCCCCGAGGGAGACAGAAGATTTACCTCAGCTCACAGAAGTGCGCAGAGAATGTGAGCGGTTTGGTTTGCCGCTGATTGTCTGGGCCTATCCTCGCGGAGAGGCGGTAGACAAGAAGGGGGGGCGTGACACCTCTTATGCTCTTGAGTCTGCGGCGCGCATGGCGATGGAGATGGGGGCGGCGATTATCAAATCGAACCTGCCGGCAGCGGCTCCTGCTGGATTTACAGAGAATAAGGAAGTGCCGAAATACTACCGCGATGTCGAAGCCCATCTGATGTCCATGGAGCCGAGAGCGGCGATGCTGGAGCGTGCGAAACGGGTAGTGAAAGCGGCCCAGGGCGTTCCGATTCTCTTTAGCGGCGGATCTGAGAAGGGGGATGGGGATCTTTTGGAAAAGGCAAAGATTTGTGTCGAAGGAGGATGCTTCGGCTTTATTTTTGGCCGCAACATGTGGAAGCGTCCAAAGGCGAAGGCTTTGGAGATTACAGAGAAGCTTTGTCAACTGCTTGATGAATAAAAAAGGAGATAGTCTATGGAACCCATTCAAGTGCAAAAACCGGCGCCTCTTTTTAAGGGGAAAGCGGTTGTAGGAAAAGAGTTTAAGGAGATCTCTCTTGAGGATTACAAAGGGAAGTGGCTCGTTCTTTTCTTCTATCCATTGGATTTCACGTTTGTCTGCCCAACGGAAATCACCGCTTTTAGTGATTATGTTGAAAAATTCCGCAAGCTCGGTGCGGAAGTCGTTGGCTGTTCTGTAGATAGCCACTATTCCCATTTGGCCTGGGTGAATACGCCTCGCGTTGAGGGAGGATTGGGTGAGCTGAAGTTTCCGCTCCTCTCGGATCTCACGAAGAATATTGCTCGTTCTTACGGGGTTCTTCTCGAACAGGCGGGGATTTCTCTCCGGGGCTTGTTTATTATTAACCCTGAGGGGAAGGTTCAGTACCATCTCGTTCATGACCTCGGTGTGGGGCGCAATGTAGAAGAGGTTCTGCGGGTGCTGGAAGCGCTTCAGCAGACAGCGAAAACAGGGGAAGTCTGCCCGGCCAATTGGGCTCCCGGAAAGAAGACGATGAAGCCGGATCCCACCGGTTCCAAGGAATATTTTAAGAGTGACCATGGAGCGCGTCCCTGAAGAAAAGGACATGTTTGATATTACCATTATCGGGGCCGGTCCCACTGGCCTCTTCGGAGCCTTTTATGCGGGGATGCGGGGGTTAAAAACCAAGGTCATCGATGCGCTTCCGGATCTCGGCGGTCAATTAACGGCTCTCTACCCTGAAAAGTATATTTACGATACTCCAGGTCATCCGAAAGTTTTATCGAAAGATCTCGTCAAGCTTCTTCATGAGCAGACCCTCCTTTTTCCACCGACCTTTTGTCTCGATGAGGAGATCGTTGGATTGGAAAAATTAGAGGATGGGACCTTTTTGCTCCAGTCAAAGGAGGCGGTTCACCGATCAAAGGTGGTGATCATCTGTGCTGGAATCGGGGCTTTCTCACCCAACCGCCATGCAGCTCCCGGCGTGGCCGAGTTGGAAGGGAAAAGAGTGCACTATAAAGTGAAAGAAAAGGACCTCTTTCGGGGGAAGCGCCTTCTTGTCATTGGAGGGGGGGATTCGGCTGTCGATTGGGCCC
>JACQJE010000005.1 GCA_016205125.1 Deltaproteobacteria bacterium
GATTGGGGGGAATATTCTTCTTTTTTTCGAAGGGCGGAAAGCGGTTTTTTACTTCTTCGAGAGTCTCACGCTGTGCATAGAAATAAACCTTGGAGTAATCGGCGGGCGCTTCGCCGAGCATTGTTTTAGCCGCCGTGTAGCAAGCAAAAATGCAAGAGGGGGGGACAAGACCTTCCATTTCTCTGATGGGGGCATGCACGAGGGTTTTATAAAGGATGTCTCGCTCAAGATTGCGCAAGCTTGCCCAATAGTAGAGGAGCTTTTCCACGTCCTCGACGACAAAGAATTTAGAAGCTTTTCGCACCGCTCCGATTTGCGCAGGAACTCTCAGCGCATGATGGATTGTGCTGGAAGAATAATGGAGCTTTTCAGCAAGTTCCTGTTGCGTATGCTTAAACTTTCGCTGAACCAATGCCTCGTAGAGGAGGTAATGCCAACATGTTTCGATTTTTTTCATCTCGAATCCATTATAATTCGATTTTTATCGAATAGCAAGGATAAACCGGCGCTCAAAAGAAGGCTTGAATTGTGAAACGAGGAGAGCCATAATGACAACATCATCCCTCTGATCTGACAAAAGGAGGTTGTCGCATGAAGGCAGGCGAAGGATTGTGGAAGGTGCGGTTTCTTGCACTCCTCATAGTCGCGATTTTTCTTTCTGGATGTGCCTTCCCTGCCAGAAGAGTGGTCAGCTATCAGGGGACGTTTCGCCCGGGTGGAAACTTTGTGCGGGGTGAAGATCGGGGGTTTGCGATACTGGGATTGATTGATGTCGACAAAGTGGCGACGGGTGTGGAAATCAGCAGTGGCTTGAAGGACAAATACCAATGCGCGCGCCTCTCGAATATCGAAGTGACTTACACAGACTGGTTTTTTATTCTCTTCAGTCTCCCGACCACGATGGTGACCGCTTCTTGCCTGAAAGAGGGTGGAGCCCTCGATTGAGCTTTATTTGGAAGATGGGCGCTCAGTTAATTTTGGCTGAGTGATTCGATCGATCGCAAAGCGCTTCTTAAATTCTGCATCACTTAGGATCTTTTTAGCTTTGAGCGTCTGAATAATGCTCTGGTCATTCTTGAGAGCTTCCTTTACAACGTCAGCCGCCGCGGAATAGCCGATCATCGGATTGAGGATCGTTGCCAGCCCCATACTGTTTTCAAAGTAATGTTGAGCGCGGTTGCGGTCGACTCTGATTCCATCGAGGCACTTTTCTTTAAAGACGTTGAGCATCTCTATAAGGATCTTCATCGAAAAGAGGATGTTGAAGATGATCACCGGCATCATGACGTTGAGCTGAAACTGCGCGGCTTGAGAGGCCCATGAGACAGCAGAGTCGTTTCCGATCACCTGAAAAGAGACCATGTTGAGGCACTCGCAGATGACCGGGTTGACCTTCCCTGGCATAATCGAAGAGCCGGGTTGAACAGCGGGGAGCTCAATTTCAGCCAGACCTGTTTTAGGGCCGGAGCTGTAGAGACGGAGGTCATTGGAGATCTTGCTCAAATCGAGCGCCAGAAGTTTCAGCGCGGCGGAGTAAGCGGCCATATCGGCGGTGCTCTGGGAGCATTCGACGAGATCCATTCCTTTTTCCAGGGAGAGGCGGGTCAGCTCACTTAGCTTTTCAGCCATGCGAGAGGCGTATTCGGGGTGACTGTTGACCCCTGTCCCTGCGGCGGTTCCTCCGATGTTGAGATACCGGAGCTGATCCGCTGCTCCTTCAAGGCGGCGAAGCGCCTTTGTGAGCATTGCCGCATAAGCGCCAAAGATCTGCCCGTAAGTGATTGGAACGGCGTCTTGTAAATGGGTGCGCGCGGAAGTGACCACATCAGCAGAGGTTCTGGAGAGTTGCTTGAACGCTGAAATCACCCCTTCGAGGGCTTTCCTGAGCTCTCCGTGACGCATAAGAGTCGAGAGCCGCATTGCTGTGGGAAAGGTGTCATTTGTGGATTGCGCCATATTCACGTGGTCATTGGGGTGAACGACGGAGTAGTTACCCCGTTTCCCTCCAAGAATCTCGATGGCGCGGTTGCAGAGAACTTCGTTGGTATTCATATTGTGCGAAGTTCCTGCCCCAGCCTGAAAGACATCGACGACAAATTGATCGCGATGTTTGCCATTGAGGATTTCATCTGCGGCCTGAACAATCGCTTTGGAGATTTTTGAATCGAGAAGACCGAGGTCGGTGTTCACAAGAGCGGCTGTTTTCTTAATATAAACAAAGGCAGTGACAAATTCCGGGAAGGGCTTAAATCCGCTGATTGGAAAGTTTTCAACCGCCCGCAATGTCTGGATGCCGTAATAGACATCTTTTGGAACCCTCTTTTCTCCCAAGCTATCCTTCTCGATGCGGTATTCCATAAGTTTCCCCTTAAAGCTGACTCAAAATGTCCTTTCAGCTATATCATGGAGTCGGACACTCAGCAATTTATTACGTGGGAAATATGATTATTTGACAGGTATTAATTCTGGCGCAAGAGTCTTACAGATCCGATGCGCAGAGTGATCTGCTGGGCGTCAAAATATTCGAGAAGGGGGATGGTGTATTTTCGGCTTAAGCCTGTTGCTTCCCGGTAGTTTTGGGGTGTGATGGCCTGCGTGTGGCGAAAAAGTGAGTAGAGATGTTCCTGCAGGTCATGGAGAGTGAGAGGGGGGTAATAAAGGTCATCCTTCACTTTGACCACTGACCTCTGCTGTATCAGATACTGCAGATGAGAGCGGAGCTCACCCTCTTTTTTGCCGAGAGCCTTTGCCATTTCAGAAAGGGTGGGAGGCGTTTTCCCCCCTTCCTGCAGAAGAGAGAGGAGTTTCTGGAGAATCTCCTGATCTTCCATTCCGATCTTTGGGATAAATGATTTCAAATGTGCGGCAGAGCCATCGAGCCTGACGATTTTTTCCTCCAGAAGAGAATCGAGGAGCATGTCCCAGAGAGGATCTGAAATGGGGCGCCTTAATGTAGAGCGCCACTGCGCAAGGGGAATTCCTCCTTTGAGAGGATGGGTATTGTGATATTCCCTGAGCCGCAAGAGGAGGGACTCCTTCGTTCTTTCGAACGCAGAGGCATCGATATATCGCCCCTCGGATGAACAGATGCATTTCTTCTCTTTTGCCAAAGCGGAAAGAAGATCGCTTGCCTTCTCAGTCGCTGCATTTAACAGAAAAGCCATTTCAGGAGGAGAAGATCCCTCCAGACCTTTTTGCCGGACAAAGGAGTCTGTGATCTCTTTTAAAGAACCGATGTCGAGGCTGCGAAACTCCTCATATTTCAGCGGGCGGCAGAAGTGGTGCTTCGGCCCGACGGCATCCAGGACTTCCCCACCGCCGATCGTGTAACCGTAATGCGGAAGGGGTGAAAAACCTCGCAAGATGAAATGGTCTCCGCGAAGAATGGGGAGGGGTGAGGAAAGAAGAATTTCTCCGTAAGGGAGAGAATGGATGGAAACACTGCTTTCCAGAGTGGTCAAACCAAATTGCAGCTGGCATTTAAAAGGGCGTTTCGAGGGCTCAAACCTGAAAGAGGAGACCCACTCTATTCTTGCCAATAACAGCATCGGGAGAGATTTCACCGCAGGAGAGATGAGAAAGCTGCCGCGCGAAATTTCTTCTACAGAGACGCCAGAGAGATTGACAGCAAGCCTCTGCCGCCACCCGCAAGAGGCGACAGAAATTCCATGCCGCTGAAGCTCTTTTACCAGAACTCGTCTATTTTCCGGATAAACCCACACTTCTCCACCCTTCTTTATTTTTCCGGAGAGGACCGTTCCCGTCACAACCGTTCCCAATCCTTTCAGCATGAAAACCCGATCCACGGGGAGTCTGAAAAGAGGAGCGCCATCATAGGTTGTGAGAGGCGCACTGGACAATTCCCGATCAATAGTGTCCAGGAGCCCTTTGATGCCGCGGCCTGATATCGAATCGCAGGTCACCACTGGAGCCCTGGAATAGGGCGTATCATCGAGAAACTTTTTGACGTCCCCCTTCACCATTTCCAGCCACTCCGCGGCTACCTGATCCAGATGGGTCAGGACAGCAATGAGTTTTGGAATTTGAAGGAGGCGGAGGATGTCAAAATGCTCCTTCGTCTGCGGGCGGATTCCTTCTTCTGCAGAGATCACGAGGAGCGCAAGATCGAATCCAAAGGCCCCGCCGCACATCTGGCGGACAAATTTTTCATGGCCGGGGACATCAATGACACTGCACTTTTTTCCGGAGGGGAGAAAAAAGTGAGCAAAGCCGAGTTCAATCGTAATCCCCCGCTTTTTCTCCTCAGGGAGGCGGTCGGTATCGACGCCAGTCAATGCTTTGACGAGACTCGTTTTCCCGTGATCAATGTGGCCGGCGGTTCCGATAATGAATTGTTCCATATGACAGAGTACTTACCTTACGTTATTGGGAAGTGACAATCTTTATTCGTTTGAGGAGATGAGAAGTAACTTCTCAATAAGTGGAGGTACTGTCATCCTGAGCAAAGCGAAGGATCTAGATTCTTCGGGCACGGAGCCTGCCCTCGAGTGAAACGAAGGGTGCCCTCAGAATGACAGGGGTTGCACTTTTGCCTCAAGTTATTGAGAAGTTACGATGAGAATGTAAAAGTGTGTTAAAATCTTCTCCGGAGGCAGAAACGATGATCCCTTTCTCATTTTCCAAATCGAAACAGTACTACGTGCGCGATCAGAAAGGGGGGATGAGTGGCCCTTTTTCCCTGGAGGTCTTGGAGAGCAAGCTCAAGGGGGGAGAACTGAAGGGATCGGAGGCGCTGGCTCTTGATCGAGAGGGGGAATGGCGGGAGATTTCAAACATCCCCTATTTTTGCTCGCTGTTGATCGATCTGCTTGCCCTGGAGGCCCTTCCGTCGAGGCAGAGAGAAATTACCAAAGTATTGGGGGAGAGTGCGCTCGTTCGCAAGGCGATGCCTCTGGAGGGTATCCCTCAGAAAGAGGGGAGCGAATTTACAGAACAGTTGTTGGAAAAGAGGGTTCAGGAGAAGGTCAAGACGGTCATTGTCCGGTCTCAAAAAGAGGGGGGAGGGGAAAGAGCGAAGATTGTCATTCTGCCGCGCAAGAAGGAGGAGAGAGGAGGATCATGGCTGAGGGAGCCGTTTTTTTCCCGCTGGGGGGCTGTTCTGGCTGCGATCGCTATCGTGGGTGGATCGATCTGGTTTTTTGGGCGGCCGACGCGAAAGCTCCTGCTGACGTATGAAGAGCCGATCCGCATTGTCATTCCATCCCCGTTAAGAGCGGCACCAGACCCTGCGAAGTTTGAGACTCATTTTCACGAAGCAGAGGTTGTTTTTGCGCAAGACACCCTGGGGGGTTACAAGTTCGCAGTCACTGAACTGATCGAAGCGATTAAGGCCGACCCCAACCAGCTCGGCGCCTGGGCTTTATTGGCAGATACCTACGCGAGATTATGGCCCCTTTCAGCGCAGGATAACGACTATGCGGAAGGGATCCATCATTTGGTGCGCCGCGTAAAAAAGGGGGATCCCCAAAGCGGGCCTGCAGAGCGTGCCCTTGCTCAGCTTGCTTTTGAAAGGGGAGAATGGGAACTGGCAGACCGCCATGTCTCTAAAGCGCTCGAACTCTCTCCTCATGATGGCCGCGCAAAAACATTAGCGGCATGGATTGCTTATCGGAAGAGGGAGGGAGAAAAAGCAAAAGAGCTGGCGACCGAAGCGCTTGAGATCGATACGACGCTGCTTCGGGCTTATCAACTCCTCGGCACACTCTTTATCGCCGAGGGGAAGGAAGAGGAGGGGTTGAATTTTTGGAAACAGGGGCTTGCCTCTCATCCAGAACACCCCGGGATCTCACTCGCGTGGGGTGAATATGCGCTGGAAAAGCTCAAAGATCCTTCAGTTGCAGAAGGTTATCTCAAGCGCGTCATTGAAACACCAAAGCTCGTCTTTCCGCGCGATCTTGGAAAGGCCCACTCTCTACTCGGGATGATTTACCAAAGCCGGGGCAAAAAAGAAGAGGCGATTGAACAATTCCAGATGGCACACCTCAACGATCCCTCTCAACCTTCTTATCTCGAATCGCTTCGGAGGATGGGAGGATCCCCTCTTGCGGCGCGTGAAAAAGATTCTCTCGTTCCGCGGGAGAGTGCCCAATATTTTGTCCATCTTGCAGAAGAGCATTTGCGGGAGGGGAGAGTGGATGATGCGATTGCGCAATTTCGGACAGCGCTCGATCTCCGCCCGGGTGATCCCCTGCTCCACGCAAAACTGGGCGAGGCGTATGAGAAAGCAAATCGTTTGGATCGCGCCATGGCCGCCTATGAATCCTCCATTCAGGCAAAGGGGGATTATTGGGAGGGGCATTTAAAGCTGGCATCTCTTTATATCCGCCTCCAGCGATTGGCTGAGGCGAAAGCACTCCTCAATAAAATCGAAGCAAACCAGCCTCATCTGGCAGGTTATTATCTTGTTTTAGGGAAATTCTACAGTCAGCAGGGACTTTACAAGCAGGCCGCGCAAATTCAGGTCAAGGCGGCAGAGCAGGATCCGAATGATGATGCGGCATGGGTAGACCTCGGAAACTCTTACTTGTCTCTTGGGCGCGCGGCAGAAGCGAGAGAAATCTTTCAGAAGATGAACAAGAAGAGGCCGGAGTGGACTTTTGTGTACAGCAAGATTGCGGAGGCCGTCTTTCGGGAAGGTTTTAAGAACGAGGCGCTCAAGTATATGAAGCAGGTAGTGGAAAAAGATCCAGGAGAGGCCGATCATCTGATCGGATTGGCACACCTTTACGCACTGGCTGGCGAAACGAAGCTGGCGATTGAACCCCTTGAGCGGGCCATTGAGATCGACAGCGCCAATGAAGTGACGTGGAAAATGCTTGCTGAAAACTATGTGAAAATAGGGGAATATGATCAAGCGCTGAAGATTTATTCAAAGCTGGAGAAGCTTGCTCCCTACGATGCGGACCCTCGTTTTCAAAAGGGGGCAATCTACTTGCAGATGGGAGAAAAGGGCCGCGCATTGACTGAACTCAATGCGGTTATCCGGCTCAACGAGCGATATCCAGGAGTTTACGTTCACCGGGGCAATCTCCTGATCCAGTTGGGGTATGAAGATGCGGCAATTTCTGCTTTCCTGAAAGAGGAGCACTATTACCCAAATGATGCAGATCCTTATGAAATCCTAGCCAGAATTTACACCAGGCGCGGCCAATACAATGACGCGGTTTTGCAGTACACCAAGCTGATTGAACTCCAGCCGGAAAGAGCGGAGAGTTATGTCGGATTGGGAAAAGTGTATCGAAACCTCGGCCGCACCACGCATGCCATAGAAATGTTTAAGGCCGCTCTGGAGCGGGATCCAGATTTTGCTGAGGCTTATTTTCACCTGGGTGAACTCTACAGCACACTCGATCGGCGAGATGCCGCGATTGAAGCGTACAGGCACTATTTGCGGAGAAGCCCTGCCGCCGAGAATGTTCGGGACGTTGAGAAGAAAATCAAAGAATTGGAATTGCAATGAAGCTTGTTTCGACGGAGAAGTTTAGGCTAGGAGTCTGTCGGAGAAATCATTCTTACCCTCTCCCCTTGTGGGAGAGGGTAGAGTGAGGGGAGTGAATCTTTTTTTGATGGATTTTGCTATTTCTCCGACAGGCTCCTAGAGTAGCGAAATTTTCATGCACAGGGGTCTGATAGAGGTATGGGTGTCAGTTGTGGCGTCTGAGTTAGTGATCTTGCCAACTTACTGCGAGCGCGAGAATATAGGGAAATTGATCCCCCTCATTTTCCGCTATATGCCGCAGGCTCACGTGCTTGTGATTGATGATCACTCTCCCGATCAGACTGTGGAAGTCGTCAGGGAGCTTCAGAAGGAATATGAGGGACGGCTTTTTTATAAAGTCCGTCCCGGAAAACTCGGTTTAGGGACTGCTTATATTGAAGGGTTTCACTTTGCCCTGGAGAAGGGTTATTCTTTCATATTTGAAATGGATGCTGATTTTTCCCACAGTCCCGCCGACCTCCCCCGTCTCCGCAAGAGAGGGGAGAAATGCGATGTGGTTCTCGGTTCCCGGTATATCAGAGGAGGCGGCGTAAAGAATTGGGGCGTAGGAAGACAGATCCTCAGCAGGGGGGGGAATCTCTATGCGCGCGCGCTTCTCCGTTTGCCGCTCCGCGATCTGACGGGAGGATTTAAATGTTTTCGGAAAGAGGTTCTGATGGCGCTCCCCCTGAATGAAATCAAGAGCGAAGGGTATGCGTTTCAGGTCGAACTCACTTATCGCGCCTTCCTTGGGGGTTTTCATATCGAAGAGGTTCCGATCCTGTTCGTGGATCGGAAAGCGGGGCGATCCAAAATGTCGCGCCGGATTGTTGCTGAAGCATTGTGGAGAGTCTGGCAGTTGAGGGGATTGGCTAAGTCATGAGAGCGTTTTATTGTGTCTTCGAGCGAGGCCGCAGGC
>JACQJE010000018.1 GCA_016205125.1 Deltaproteobacteria bacterium
AAATTGTCATCCTGAGGCGCAGCCGAAGGATCTGGATTCTTCGCTTCGCTCAGAATGACAACCAGAAGTAAAGAGATTTATGCATCACTACACTAGAGAAGCCTCTCCACTCGTTAGTTTGGCGTGGCATGCTCAAAGGCGAGGTTCTCAAAGGTCGTATATTCGTGAAGGAACGCTAACCGGGCGGCACCTGTCGGCCCGTTTCGCTGTTTTCGAATGATAATTTCTGCAGTACCCGTCCAGTCTGATTCCTTGTTGTAAATTTCGTCGCGGTAAATAAAGGTGATCAAATCAGCATCCTGTTCAATGGCGCCAGATTCCCGCAAGTCTGAAAGCTGCGGCCGCTTGTCAGGGCGATTCTCTACACCCCGGTTGAGCTGAGAGAGCGCAATCACCGGAACATTCAATTCTTTTGCGAGGGCCTTGAGCGATCTCGATATTTCTGAAATTTCCCTCTCCCGCGACTCAAAACCCCCTCTCCCTCTCATCAACTGGAGGTAGTCGACAATCAGGAGACCCATGTTATGATCTGCCTTGAGCCGGCGGCACTTCGCCCGCATGTCGAGAACGGACAATGCTGGCGTGTCGTCAATAAAAATGGGGGCAACAGACATCTGGCTCGCCGCTTTGGTCAGCTTCGGCCATTCGTTCTCCTTTAATTTCCCGATCCGAAGCCTCGAAGAATCGACTTTTGCCAAAGAAGTCAGCATCCTCATGACAAGTTGTTCTTTTGACATTTCCAAGGAAAAAACGGCTACGGGGGTTTTGGACACAATGGCGGCATGCTGAGCAATATTCAGCGCAAAACTGGTCTTTCCCATAGAGGGGCGGCCTGCAATGATGATCAGATCCGATCTCTGCAATCCAGAAGTGAGTTTATCGAATTCGTGAAAGCCTGTCGGTACGCCTGTAACAGACTCCTTTCTCTCATAGAGCTGTTCGATGCGCTTAAAATTCTCCTTCACAACATCTTTGATATGGGTAAAATCGGGTCGAATCCTCTCCTCAGCAACACTAAATATAGCCGTTTCAGCATAATCGAGGAAATCATCCACAGAGGCGTGCTCTTCGTACCCTTTTGCTACAATCTCTGTGGCCGCTGAAATAATCTTTCTCAAAATAGCCTTTTCTCTTACAATCTTAGCGTAGTATTGGACATTCGCAGATGTGGGAACAGATTCCACCAGCTGCGTGAGGTAAGCACTCCCCCCCATCGTTCCCAACAGATCCTTGCTCTTGAGGTGGTTGGTCAATGTGACTAGATCGACTGGTTCAGAACTCTCTGCCAAATCGACAAAGCTCTGAAAAATATGCTGATGAGCCGCACGATAAAAATCGTCCGGCCTGACATAATCGAGCGACCGATACAACGCATCATTATCGAGTAAGACGCTCCCCAAAACAGCCTGTTCCGCTTCAAGATTCTGAGGAGGTAATTTTTGTATGGAACTATTCGCCATTTTCTGAAACGACCCAAACTTTCAGTATCGCTGTCAAACCTGGATCTACTTTCGCTTTCACGTCGTAAACGCCAAGCGCTTTGATGGGAGTATCAAGAACGATGTGCTTCCGGTCGAATTGCACTCCCTGGGCTAAAAGCGCTTCAGCGATTTCTTGTGTCGTCACCGAACCGTAGAGGCGATCTTCTTCACCTACTTTCTTTGCAAGGGTAATTTTGCACGCCTGCAATTTGTCAACGAGCTCTTCTCCCTCTTTCAACAGCTTCTGCCGCTTTAATTCAAGTTGTTTCATGTGATGCTCGCGATCTTTGAGACCGGCAAATGTGGCCTTCCTCACCAATCCGCGCGGAATGAGATAGTTGCGAGCGAATCCATCAGCAACTGTCACAACATCTCCCGGCTGACCCAGACGCTCGACAACTTCCCGCAGTATGACTTTCATAGACTAAACCCCCAAAAAATGTCTGTTGTGATACTAGGCGGCTACCGATGCGGCAAAGGGGAGAAGCGCCAGCTGTCTGGCCCGTTTAATCGCCACAGCGAGCTCTCGCTGATGCTGAGCGCAGGCCCCAGAAATGCGCCTTGGAATAATTTTCCCTTTTTCAGTCACGAACCCGCAGATCGTCCGAACATCTTTATAATCGACTGGGATCTTGTCCACACAAAAACGGCAAATCTTTCTTCTGTAACCTACATTTGGACGAGAAAATGTTCGCATGGAATTCCCCTCTGATCTCCCTTATTCCCCTTCTTCAAAATTAGAGACACGCGCTACCGGCTTGACAGGAGGCGCAAGCAGATCCTCATCGCTCACTTTCACCGTGAGAAACCGCAGTACTTCATCGCGAATGCGAAGACTCCTCTCGATCTCTTTCGTGAAATCCCCCGCAGCGTTGACAAGGTGGAGGAGATAGTGTCCCTTTGTCTGTTTCCGGATTGGATAAGCGAGTTTTCGCTTTCCCCAATCCTCAAATGCTACAATGTTGCCCTGGTATTTCGAAACCACTTCTGCAAACTTGTCGCGAATTCCGCGCACTGCCGCATCTGGCAAGTCAGCCTTTATCGCTACAATGACTTCATAAGCGCTCATTAAGTGAGTCTCCTTTTGGTTATGATCACTCAAATAGCGAGCGATTCAGCCCTCATGAGAGAGCAAGGGAAAAGGATGAGCCTCTTCTAGCAAAATCCAAAAAGGATTGCAAGAAAGGCTTTAGCGAAAGCGGAAGAAAATAACGTCTCCGTCCTGAACCTCATAGTCGCTCCCCTCATGGCGAATCAGCCCTTCCTCGTGTACCGCTTTTTCAGAACCACACCGGATGAGATCCGCATAGCTGTAGATCTCTGCTTTAATGAATCCCTCTTCAATATCTGAATGGATGCAGCCAGCCGCGCATTTGGCTGTCGTCCCTCTCTTAACAGTCCACGCCCGCACTTCTTTCGGCCCAGCCGTGAAGAACGTCACCAGGTCCAACAACTTATATCCCGTTTCAATCACCTGCTCCGATCCCATCCTCGAAATTCCCAATTCTGCCTTGAACGACTCGCGCTCTTCCAAAGAGAGCCGGACGAGCTCTGATTCAATCTTCCCGCTGATCACAACCAGAGGAACATTTTCCTGCTCCGCCAGACCTCGCGCTTCGTCCAGCGCCTGGCATCCCTCTTTCACCTCTTCTTCTCCCAGATTTGCAACGTAAAAGATCGGCTTATGGGTCAAAAGTTGAAACTCATCAGCAACCTCTAATCCCTCTTGCGATAGATTCTGACGACGAAGCGGCATTCCCTGGTTCAGAAAGTCTTGAATCGATTTGAGGATTTCCAGATACTTGAGTGCTTTCTTGTCCCCCGCTTTCGCCGCTTTGGCGAGTGCGGTGAGTCGCCGTTCTATCAGATCGAGATCAGAGAGAGCGAGTTCCGTGTTAATGATCTCGGCATCTCGAAGAGGATCGACCTTCCCTGTCACATGAACGACATCCGGAGAGGGAAAACAGCGAAGGACTTCGGCGATGACATCAACGCCGCGAATATGAGCCAGAAACTGGTTTCCCAAGCCAGCCCCCTTGCTCGCCCCTTCGACTAATCCTGCTATGTCAATGACTTTCAGGGTCGTCGGGGTCAATTTCTCAGGCTTAAAGATCTCCGCCAGCCGAATGAGGCGCTCATCAGGCACATTGACAATCGCTATGTTTGGATCGATCGTACAGAAAGGGAAATTGCTCGCGGGGGCAGCAGATGCAGTAATCGCGTTAAAGATGGTTGATTTCCCTACATTGGGGAGACCCACAATGCCGCATGAAAAGCCCATTGCCTTAAATCCTCAGTACTTTCACAACAGCGGGGCAATCACCAGAGATACAATCGACATCAACTTGATCAGGATGTTCATCGCCGGACCCGAAGTATCCTTGAAGGGATCGCCAATCGTATCCCCCACGACAGCAGCCTTATGACTGACAGATCCTTTCCCCCCATGCAGCCCTTTTTCGATCAGCTTCTTCGCGTTATCCCACGCACCCCCTACATTCGCCATAAACAGGGCGAGAAGGACACCCGTTAGTGTCGCACCAGCCAGCAATCCACCCAACGCGTCAGCACCGAGGAGAAAACCGACAGCAACAGGTGCGATCATCGCAATAAATCCAGGAAGGAGCATCTCTTTAATGGCGGCTCTTGTACTAATTGAAACACAGCGCGCGGAATCTGGTTTTGCTCTCCCTTCCATTAGCCCATGAATCTCGCGGAATTGGCGTCTCACCTCTTCAACCATCTCAAAGGCTGCCTTTCCCACAGAGGACATCGTCAAAGAAGCGATCAAAAATGGAATCGTCCCGCCCATGAAGAGCCCAATGATGACAGCAGGTTTGGTGAGATCGATACCTGGAATCCCAATAGCGGTCGTGTAGGCTGAAAAAAGAGCGAGAGCAGTGAGTGCCGCTGAACCTATGGCAAACCCTTTACCGATTGCGGCAGTTGTATTGCCAAGCGCATCCAAACTATCCGTAATCATCCGGGTCTCTTTGCCAAGACCCCCCATCTCAGCAATTCCGCCCGCATTATCCGCAATGGGACCATAGGCATCGACCGTCATCGTCACGCCAACGGTCGCCAACATGCCGACTGCGGCAATACTGATCCCATAGAGACCCGCCAGCCCGTATGAGATAAAGATTGCGGCCGCGATCAGAAAAACCGGAATGACCGTGCTCTGCATACCAATCGCAATCCCTGTAATGACATTCGTCGCGGGGCCTGTGGTGCTTGCTTTTGCGATCCGCTCAACCGCTTTCCCGGAAGTATAAAATTCAGTAATAAAGCCAATTGCAATACCACAGATATTTCCAACAACCAGGGCCCAGAATGGACCCATGGGGGAATAATATTTTCCAACCAAATGATCGACAATATTAAACTCTAATTTTTGGACCACATAATACGCGCCCGCAAGAAGCAAAACAGAAGCAATCATCGGAACCCATCGAAGCGCCGTTGCAGGATCGAGTCGTTTGAGGATAAGCATGGAAAGGATCCCAACTAAAGAGCTGATCAAACCGACCATAATAGTGAAGAGCGGAAGAGACATCGCCTCTAGCCGCGAATCTTCGAAGAGAGGAGAGGTCGCTCCAATGGCAATCGCAGCAACTACGGCCCCCACATAGGATTCAAAAATATCGGCGCCCATCCCCGCAGTGTCCCCGACATTGTCTCCTACGTTATCTGCAATGGTTGCGGGATTTCGAGGATCATCTTCCGGTATTCCAGCCTCTACTTTTCCGACAAGATCTGCCCCGACATCTGCCGCTTTCGTAAAAATCCCTCCGCCAACACGCGCAAAAAGGGCAATAGAGCTTGCCCCCATGGCAAACCCATTAATATAGAGAGCCTGATCAGGTGTGCCGTACAGGAGAAAGAAGACGCCGATTCCCAGGACACCCAAACTAGCCACTGAAAGACCCATCACCGAGCCGCCTAAAAACGAAATCGCCAAGGCCTCGTCGCGCCCATGTTCTTTTGCCGCCTGCGCTGTCCTCACATTTGCCTTCACAGCCGCCTTCATTCCAAAAAAACCGGCCGACATGGAACAGAGAGCTCCACTGAGAAAAGCAATTCCAGTCTGCCACGCAATTTTCCATGTAATCAGCGCAAAAACAACTGCAATAAAAATGGACAGGATACTGTACTCTGTCCTGAGAAACACCATGGCCCCCTGATGGATCGCATGGGCAATCTCACGCATCTTCTCACTGCCATCATGTTTCGTCTTGATGATGAAATACAGAATTCCTGCAATTAAAAGACCAAAAATCCCCAATGGGGGCGCAAGTTGAATGAATGTTTCCAATGCCATCTCATCCTCCTGGCTCTAAAGTTATCCTGTTGCTATCTCTCTGGAATTGAATTTTTGCATGGCCGAGTCGAGCTTGCCTGCAATCCAAAGTTCCAGTGCAGAGAGTGCATCGGCCAAAACGCTATCGAGTCCCTTCTTTTGCTCTTTCGAGAAAGGGGACAAGACGTAATGCGTCACCTCTTCTTTTGTTGATGGGCGGCCAATCCCGATCCTGATCCTGGCAAATTCTTCAATTCCCAGCGACTCAATGACAGACGCAATCCCATTATGCCCTCCATGCCCGCCTCTGGCACGAATGCGTATCTGACCAAAGGGCAAATCGATATCATCACTGATGATCAATAAATTTTCCGAGGTCGGCTTCAATTTATAGTAATTTACAGCAGACCGAACAGCCTCTCCCGAACGATTCATCAGGGTAAGCGGCTTGATGAGGCAGATCTCATCCTGGCCCAATAATCCGCGGCATAAAGAGGCCTGAAAAGGGGCCTGTTTAAACGACCATCCCTGCCGCAAAGCAAATCGATCAACAACCAGGAAGCCGACGTTGTGTCGCGTCTCTTCATATTCCCGGCCTACGTTTCCGAGTCCAACAACCATTTTTAACAAGGAATGAGCCTCTATTTTTCGCCCTTTTCGCCCTTAGACTCTTTCGGAGCGGGTTCTTTCTTCGCAGGTTCTTTCTTCTCTGCTCCCTCTGCCGCTTCGCCCTCTGCCGCCGCCTCTTCAGCCGGAACTGCCGCCGCAACAGGAGGCGCCACTACTTCTTCCTTCGCGGGTGGAGCCACTGTGACAAGCGCAAAGTTTTCATCATAGACCGCTTCAAATTCTTTAGAGAGATTGAGATCAGCCACACGAATCGTGTCTCCTATTGAAAGTTGAGAGACGTCGACTTCGATGTGATCGGGCGCCTGACCCGGGAGACATTTGACTTTAACTTCACGGTGGATCGGCTCCAAAATTCCCCCGTCATTCACCACACCAGTGGCTATCCCGACAAATTTGAGCGGAATTTCCACCACAATCTTTTCTTTCAAGTTAACCGCGTAAAAATCGATGTGGAGAATGTCCAAAGAAAGGGGGTGATATTGAATATCCTTAATCATCACATGGGATACCGGGAGCGTCCCTCTCTCCACCTGCAATTGGAAAAGAGCATTGTGTCCTTCCTTGGAGAGAATCCGCTTAATCTCCTGCCGGTTACAGGCGATATTGACGTTCTGATCGACCCCTTTGCCATATAAGACCGAAGGGACCATTCCGCGTGCTCTCACTTTTCTCGCTTCAGATTTTCCTGATTTTTCCATTATATCGACCGGCAATGCTTGAATTTCTGACATCTTGCTCCCCTTACAAATATTCTATCTACACAAATAAAGCGCTCAACGATTCACACTGATGAACACGGCGTATGGCGTCTGCCAAAAGATTGGCAACAGACAGGACTACAATCTTGGAATTATTGAGACAGTGGTCGCGAAGCGGAATCGTATCGGTCACGATCACTTTTTGCAATACCGATGCCGATATCCGTTCCGAAGCTGTACCAGACATAACGGCATGAGTGCCGCACGCAATCACAGAGAGGGCCCCCTGACTTAGCAAAACTTCGGAGGCCTGTGTCAATGTCCCCGCCGTGTCAATCATGTCGTCCAGGATCACCACATCTTTTCCCTTTATTTCTCCAATAACATTGACCGCCACCGCTTCATTAGGAGCGATACGCCGCTTATCAATAATGGCAATTCCACCCCCGAGGCGCTTCGCAAATGCCCGCGCCCTCTCCACCCCCCCTGCATCCGGGGAGACCATCACCCAATTGTCACTCTTGACGTGCCTCAGGTGCTGAATCAACACAGGAGCCGCGTAAAGATGATCAAACGGCACATCGAAAAAACCTTGAATCTGTGCCGCGTGGAGATCCATAGCAACAATGCGAGAGGCACCCGACGCCGTCAAAATATCGGCCACCAGCTTGGCGGTTATTGGCGAGCGGGGGGAAACTTTTCTGTCCTGACGCGCATAACCGTAATACGGGATCACTGCTGTAATGGATCTTGCGGAAGCCCTCTTGAGGGCATCAATCATGATGAGGAGTTCCATCAGATTATCATTGACAGGGGGGCAGGTCGACTGGACCACAAAGACATCGCAGCCCCGGATGCTTTCTCCAATTTCAGCAAAGATTTCGCCATCTTGGAAGCGGCGAATCTCAATTTTGGTCAGCGGGCACTCTAATGCCTGTGCGATCTTCTGGGCCAACGCAGGATTCGAATTTCCACTGATCAACTTTAATGGGGCCATCAGGGGGTCACTTCCTCAAGAATCTCAACGAATAAAAACTAGCAAATATAAGGTGTTTACCTCTACCACGCTCACCTGAAAAAAACAACGGTTGTCATCCTGAGCCCTTCGCGGAGTTTACCCTCGAGCGAAGCGAAGGGCTCGAGGGTAAACTCCGCGAAGGATCCAGTATGACGGACACTCTGTACGTGATCCCTGTATACACCGCGCCTACCAGGCCTCCAACGATGACATCGATGGGAAAATGAGCGCCGACATAAATCCTTGAGAAACTGATTAAACTGGCAGTCGTGATGAGAAGAAAAAGATGCTTGCGGCAGAGAAGAATCAGTCCTGTTGCCACACCGAAGGCAACTTGAGCATGACCTGAGGGAAAAGAATGGGAATCCTTCATTTCTGAAAGCAGAGTGTGGACTCTCACTTGGCCTTGGGCCATTTGATCGGCAAAATAGAGGAGCGGACGGGGTCTTTCAATGAGCAGCTTCAATAGATGAACAAAGAGCGCGCCTAATCCGATACCGAGCAGGAAGAGGAACGACAGCTTTAAAAAAGAGAGGCGGTCTTTTCGATTGCGCAGGTAAAGGTATGCGAGAGAGAGCGGCAAGATCACGTAAGAATTTCCCAGAGTAGAAAATCCCCCAAAGAGAAGATCCCCCATGGGACTCTGCAAACCGTTGTTGATCAGAAGAAAGAGCGCTCTATCCCAGGAGCGTAAAAGATCCATTTCGAACCCTGTTTGGAACAGCAGCCGCAAGGGTGACACAAAATCAGCGCACAGAGCCAAAAAGCGTGTCCGGACATCCGAGGAGTCAGTGGATCAAGGTGGCTGGGGCGGGAGGATTCGAACCTCCGAATGCCAGATCCAAAGTCTGGTGACTTACCGCTTGTCGACGCCCCAACAATTCTTCAGTCTGGCAGGAGAGCAAAGCAGCGTGAGTTCGTCGCTTCTGCCGCGGCATTCGCCTGCGCTAAACTTTCAAAAAGAGCAAACACCGATGAACCAGTCCCTGTGATTCCAACAGCATTTGCTCCAAATTCCCCGAGGGACTTTTTTATCGCTGACAGCTCTGGATATCGGGACACGATCAATGGCTCAAGGTCATTCTGAACTCGAGTCTTATCTCGGTCGTAATTATCACCCGCCCCGACTCCTGTCAACGAAGCCGCTTTCTTATATGCGTCGTAAATTTCAGCTGTTGAGATCGGGAATCCCGGATAATGAAGGACAAGAGGGATCTCCCCCTTCGACCAGGAACCGGGGTCCCTCCCGGAGTCCGCAAACGGGGTCCCCAAAAAACCCCCTTTTTGGAGTGAGAGCGGCTCGGTCCGCTCCCCTCTTCCCATCACAAGGAGATGGCCGCGATGAAGAAAGGCCGGAAGATCCGATCCGAGTTCCAGCGAAAGCGCCAGCAGCTGCGCCTCTGACAGCGGATATTCAAAGAGCTGTTGGAGCGCTAAGAGAACTGCTGCAGCATCACTGCTTCCCCCTCCCAGTCCTCCGCCAATCGGAATTCGTTTTACGATGCCAATCTCCACTTCTGCATCCAGATGACATTTCTGCAAAAAAAGTACCGCCGCCCGGTAAGCCAGATTGTCTTCCTGTTTGGGAAGAAGAGAAGAAAGAACCCAATCGGAGTAGTGAGGATCAATGTTGCAATGGAGGGAAACCCTCATCTTGGAAGAGCGGGAAAAGGATACCCTGACCTCGTCATGAAGGGTGGTTTTCAATAAAAGGGAACGAAGTTCGCAGTAATTGTCTTTTCGCACGCCAAGAATACGCAATGCGTAATTGATCTTGGCTGGAGCTTGAATGATGAGACTAAACGGCCGCACGAAGAGGCTCTTGTACGGATAGGCTCATTTTTCCATCGGAACCGACATCCGCAACAACAAAGCTCCCCGCCAGAACTTCCCGGCTGATTTTCATCCTGGAGAGGGGGTCTTGAATCTCCTGTTGAATGAGCCGCTTCGCTCGAAATTTTTCCATATTTACTTTTTGCTTTCCTTCGCCGGGACTTCCAAAGTCGTCACGAAAATATACTCGCCGCTCAAGACGCGGAACAAGTGCCGGCTCCCCGGCTTCATCAGACTTACAGCCGCATTGTACTCCTGCACATTCGAAATCACCCTGCGGTCAATTTCCAGAATGACCTGGCCAGGCCTCAAACCCGCAGCCACTGCGGCCTTATAAGGCGCCACATCAACAATGACTACACCGCGGATCTCTTTCGGAATGTTGTGGCGCTGGCGGAGCTCCGATGTGAGATCACTCACTTCCATGCCGAGTACTTCTTCCACTTCTGCAGGCACCTTCTTCTCGGCAACAACCTCTTCTTTTCGCTCTACAACAATAATTGATTTTGTGAGCTTTTTCCCATCGCGAATCGCCTCTACAGGAGTACGCTTTCCGAGGGGAGCTTTCCCGACCGCAACCTGAAGGTCTCTTGCATCTTCCACTTTATCTTCGCCAAATTTAACGACAACGTCATACGCCTGTAAGCCAGCCTTATCTGCCGGATCTCCCGGGAATACCTGGGTAATAAGAGCCCCTTTCTGCTCCTTGTCGAGTTTGAGCTGTTCTGCCAACTCCGGAGTCACATCGTCAATCCCCACACCAATCCAGCCCCGCGTGACTTTTCCTTTCTCCTTTAACTGCGGCAGGAGCCTCTTGGCGATATTGATTGGAATGGCAAAGCCGATCCCCGCTCCCCGCACATCAATGGCCGTGTTAATCCCAACCACTTCACCGTCAATATTGATCAGGGGGCCTCCACTATTCCCCGGATGAATCGTCGCATCGGTCTGAATATAGTCGTTATAAGGGGTCTCCAGCTCACGCCCCAAAATCCTCTCCTTCGCGCTCACAATCCCGGCACTCACTGTATGACCGTACCCAAAGGGATTGCCGATCGCGGTAACCCATTCCCCCACCTGCAGTTTATCTGAATCCCCCAGCGGGGCTACAGGTAACGGTTCTTTGGCATCAATCTTGATGAGCGCGAGGTCCGTAAATTTGTCCCGGCCAATGACCTGTGCTTTATATTTCTTACTCTTCGAATCCGTTCCAAGGACAACCTCGATATCGCGCGCATCTTCAACCACATGATTATTCGTCAAAATGTAGCCATCCGAATGGATAATAAATCCAGATCCAAGGCTCTTTTGCTGAAATTCCTTAGGAAAAGGGAATTGATCGGGGCCTCCAAAAAAATCTTCGAAGAATTTCTTAAACAACTCGTCCCGCTGAGAAAGAGCGTCCGGTGTCTTGCTCTTAAAAGTAGTATTGATGTTGACCACCGTCGGATCGAGTCTCTTCGCCAGCTCGACAAAGGCATTTCGGGCAAGAGAGATCGCCGCGCTCTTATCACTCACACCCTCGGCAGATCCCTTCCCTTCTGTCCAGAGTTGGCTGGCATCACTCTGTTCGGGGTAATGAACCTTGCTCTTGCAGGAATAGGAAAGTCCCAGCAACAGGGTGGCGCAAAGGGCAAACAGCGATGCCTTTACATATAATTTACTTCTTTTCATCGGTTTTTTTCTCCCCGCTTTCTGCTTTAGTAAGCGTTTCAACATACTTAAGTCTGGCATCCGAGAGGATATTCTCTAATAACAACTCCTCTTCCTGAGAGAGATTCCCCTTCGTCTTCTCTCTCAGAAGAGCCAAAAGATCAATATTGTGTTTCGCCATCTGCAGGTTTTTTTCAACCTTCCCCGTAGCCGGATTGGGAATGATCCCCAAACCACAGAGCGCTGCAGATCCAATGGAGAAAATGAGAGTCGAAAAGGTAATTTCGATGTTGCCTTTGGTTTCTTCAGTTTTTCCTATTTCCATTTCAATTTACCTCAAGCTCAGCGACTCTGCACGCGACCGGTCAAGCTTCATTAAGCGCTGGATTCTTTGTTCCACAGGGGGATGCGTACTAAACAGCTGAAACAACGACTGGCCTGACAGAGGATTGACAATGAAAAGATGCGATGTTGCTGGCGACGCTTCTGCCATAGGATGGCGCGCCACAGATTGATGCAGCTTCCGCAGCGCATTGGCTAATCCCAAAGGAGAGCCTGCCGTTTTGGCCCCCCGCTCATCTGCCATAAATTCTCTCGATCGCGAGATGGCCAGCTGAATGAGCATTGCCGCAAAAGGCGCAATCACTGCGGTAATAAGGAGCGCTAAGGCACTATCTCCCCTCCCCCCTTCGCGCCTCCCTCCAAACCCTCCAAAAAGGGCCGCCCACTTAATCGAATTGGCGATCATCATGATCGCCCCAGCAATCGTGGCAGCGATACAGCTAATCAAGGTGTCGCGATTTGCAACGTGGGACAATTCGTGGGCAAGAACGCCCTCCAGTTCCTCGTTATCAAGAAGCCGAAGAATTCCATCCGTGACAACGACAGCAGCATGCTGCGGATTTCTCCCTGTCGCAAAAGCATTCGGGGTGTCTGAAGGAATCCTGTATACTTTCGGCATCGGGAGTCCTGCGCGAGTCGCCAGACGCCTCACGATTGTCTGGACCTCATTCCCTTCGGGAAGCGGCTGCGCGCGATAGAGACGAAGGACAATCCGATCTGAAAACCAATAGCTCCCCACGTTCATCACAAGCGCCAGAACAAAAAAGAAAACCATTCCCCGTTGTCCACCCACCAAGTAGCCCATCCCAACCAAAAGAACAGTCAAGAGCGTGAGCAGGAAAGTTGTCTTGAGCCGATTCATCTCATTACCTCACAAAAAATGTTGTAATTTTAAATAGTTATACTGTATATCCGACAGGGTCATATTAAGCATTCCCGCCCCCTCTGTCAACCGAAGGGCACGTCCACTCGCACTTGTGCCCAAAGCGAAGTGGGGTTGAGCGCTTTCTCTAAGTCATGTATTCTGCTCTAAGCGGGACAACTCAGGAAAAAAATAGCTCTGTGGTCATGCGCGAATCCTGCTGACTTTGCAGTGGGTGACAATTTAAGCTGCCAATTTCTCCAAGTCTATCTGGATGGGATGTTTGGTCTCCTGAACCTCTTCTTTTAGAACCTTATATAGCTTGTATAATTCGGCAGCTCGTCTTGAGAGTTCATCTAGGATAAACAAGCGAATGTCTTTTTCTGTTGACCAGGCCATCTTTGTGGCCTTGTCTTTTTTCTTTTCCCACTTGATGACAGCTGAGTGCTTGATTGAGAATCGCTCTGCAAAGGCTCTCACAGTCATCTGAAATTGCTTTCTGATAAACGAGACTTCACTTCCAGTTAATTTGGCAGGTTTATAAGCAAGGAGATTTAGAACAATCTGTTGATAGTCATTGTAATTGACTCGAAGAGCCCACTGACCACGCACTTTGATCATAGGGGCATTTAACAAAACCACTGGAAAGCCTAGGCTATAATCAATGTATCTCTTTTGAATTTTTGGCGCCCTCATCCCTCTACCTCCTTTGTAAGCCAATGACAGTAATGACCAACATGGCGTTCTCATCAAAAGACACCACAATTCGGAGAGATCTATTGTCAATAGTTTTCCCTCGAATCGAATAGTTCCACGCAAAGTATGCTTCTTGATATCTGTCTTTCTTGGCTTCATGCCATCCTGTCGTCAGCACATGAACGATATCGTTAACAGATATACTGCGCTGGAGTCGCCGTTCAATCGCATGGGGCATAAGAATAAAATCACCTTGCTGAACCTTTTCTCTTACAACTCCCATCAAGTTGCTGATCTTAGCTGCACGAGTCATTAAGGCTGATGGTAACTCAGATACCAAATCTTATCAATAGGTCTGTCGATAACAACAAACTACTCCACACAGGAGTTTGCCATGACCGACTTCCTCCTATGTCGGCCACATTCTACTCAGTTCCTATACCCTTTCAACTAATGGGGAGCAGTATAGGCGGCCGAATGCCATCGTATTTATGGTGCGGGGTACTAAGC
>JACQJE010000017.1 GCA_016205125.1 Deltaproteobacteria bacterium
GGTTTAGAATGGTCGTATGATTGTAAAACTAAATATTTTCAATGAGTTGTGCGGGTAGATTGAATGACCAGAGGTTTCTGTTTTGCTTGGGATAAAACTAGAGTTTCTCCCTTGGGAGCGAGTAGAAAAGGTCTCCTTTTTACAAAGGGTCCTTTGAGGGAGCATCCGGCGAAGGACTTGGATTTTTCGGGCTAACGCCCTCAAAATGACGCGCGGCAGGATCCTCAAAAATTCCTCGCGAGTGTGAAAGCGCGAACATCGTCAAAGCCAGCCTCTTTTAGAACCTGAGCGCACTCCTTGAGCGTGGCCCCTGTGGTCAGGACATCGTCGATTAAGAGAATGGTTCCCCCCTCTTTGGCCATTGTTTTGTATTTGTTTCGAAGCCGAAAGGCTCCCTTCAGGTTTTTGAGACGCGCTTCTCTGGGGAGTTCCCGCTGAGGCGGGGTTTCGTTCAGCTTTTCGAGCAGAAGGTGATCAGGAATCCCCGAGAGTCGGGAGAGATGCTTTGAAAGGAGGACGGTCTGGTTAAAGAGGCGCTGGGAGAAGCTTTTTGAGGAGAGCGGCACGGGGACGAGGGCGTCAATGCCGCTAAAGAGCTCTTTGCCAAAGTGTTCAAATGTCTGTGAAGCGGCCCATTTGAGGAGGGCTGTTTCGCCCTTGAATTTAATTGCGCCGATGAATCGGCCGACCTCTTCGCTATACCTCCAGAGGCTCCGCATGGAACGGATTGAATGAGGGTCCGCCTGTTGGAGGCAGGAGCCGCACCGGGGTGAAGAAGAAGGGAGGGGGCGGCCGCACATTTCACACCACGGGGGAGAGAGCGGCGCAAAAAATTTGGAGCAGTGAGAGCAGATCGGATCCTTTGGTCTGACGAGGCGCTTTTTGAACAGACCGAGGAGAGGGTTTTGAGGCGGCGGACAGGCGGGACAGAACTGTGGAATGAGCCAGTTGAGCATGATTACAACTCTCTGATGAGGAGGGACTCTCCGGTCACCTCTTTTGGGCGGGGGAGATCCATCACTTCCAGAATGGTTGGCATGACATCGGCCAGAATCCCTTTCTCACGAATGCGGTACCCCTTTTGGAAACGTTCTCCCACTGCAATAAAGGGGACGAGGTTGGTGGTGTGCGCGGTATGAGGTTTTCCGGTTTGAGGGTCGATCATCAGCTCCGCATTGCCGTGATCGGCTGTGATAAAGGCGACATGGTTGGGAGAGAGCCAGGCGTCCAGGAGATCTCCGATACAGCGATCCACTGTTTCAATGGCCTCTATCGCGGCAGGGAGAGAGCCGGTGTGACCCACCATGTCCGGGTTAGCGTAGTTGATGATGATGAAGTTGGGACAATCTTTTTTGATGTAGGAGATACAGCGCTGGGTCAGCTCCCCCGCACTCATCTCAGGGCACTGGTCATAAGTTCCCACGTGCCGGGGTGAAGAGACGATACAGCGCTCTTCGCAGGGGTACTCTCGTTCATCTCCGCCGTTAAAGAAATAGGTGACGTGGGCATACTTTTCCGATTCGGCGATGTGGAGGTGCCGTTTGCCGTGAGCTCCTAAGACTTCTGAGAGAATCCCCGTCAGTTTGAGAGGAGGAAAGGCGACCGGGATCGGGAATGTTTCATCATACATCGTCATGCAGACGAAGTTTGAGAGCCTTGGCGCGGCCCCCCGGTCAAAACGGGTAAAATGCTCTTCTGTAAAGGCTCGGGTAAGCTGGCGGGCGCGGTCAGCGCGGTAGTTCGCAAAGATACAGAGGTCCCCTTCTTCTACTCCCGGGTAGCTGTCGATCACGAGGGGGGTCATAAATTCATCGCTCTCGTTTCTCTGCTGCGAGAGTTGGAAGGCTGATTCTCCGTTTGAGGTTTTGAGACCCATTCCTTCGGCAATAGCGCGATAGGCGAGTTCGGTTCGGTCCCAGCGGTTGTCCCGGTCCATCGCATAAAACCGGCCCGAGAGTGAGGCCAGCGTGCCGAGATGAATCTCCTGGAAGGTCTCTTGAAGTTGATGAATAAATTGAGGGGCAGAGCCCGGCGCCGTATCTCTCCCGTCCGTAAAGGCATGGACATAGAGTTTGGAGGCCTTCAGCCTGGAGGCCATTCTGCAGAGCGCCAGCATGTGGTCGATGGAGCTATGGACGCCGCCGTTTGAACAGAGGCCCATCAGATGAATCGCCTTGCCTTGGCGAATGCATTCAGTCATTGCCGGCTTGAGGATCGGGTTTTCAAAAAAAGTCCCGTCCTCGATGGTCCTATCGATTCGAACGAGGTCCTGAGGGACAATGCGTCCGGCGCCGAGGTTGAGGTGGCCGACTTCAGAGTTCCCCATCTGTCCTTCGGGGAGACCGACAGAGCGCCCGGAGGTATCAAGTCTGGTGTGGAGGTATTGGCTGTAAAGCTTGTCAAACGTGGGCGTTTTGGCAAGTGCAATGGCATTTCCTTCTTTGCGCTTATTGATTCCGAAGCCGTCGAGCACGATCAATAATACGGATGTTGAAAGCATCATCATGTGCCTCCCATGAGGTCAGAAAGCGAATTTCGCGAAATCACTTTATATTTTAGAAAAATGTCCGATAATAAGTGATGTAACACTAGAACATCGACCGTTTGAAGTGCAAGTTTTTAATCGACATTTTAAGAGGAGAGGCTATGGCAAACTCATCATGGCATGAACACCTCATCTATGGCACTCGGAAGCTCAGGATCGAAAAGTATGTTTCTGAAGGATGGAGAGCTTTCAGAACGCATTTTCTGACCTTCTTTCTGGCGGGCATCATTGCGATGGTTCTCTCTGCGCTCTCACTTGGGATTTTGGGAGGGGTTCTCTTTGCGGGCTATGCGATGATGTTTGTGCGATTCTTCCGGGATCAGAAAACGCCTGAAATTGAGCACCTCTTTCAGTATTTTTCCCGCTTTGTCCCGCTTTTTCTTGCCTCTCTGATTTATTTTGCCGCGGCCCTGCTCAGCACCTCTTTCAGAGTGACGCCGTTTCTTGGCATACTAGTCATTCCTGGAATTTTCGTTTTCGCGCTTGCCCTCTATATCATTCCGCTCATGATCGACCGCAACCTTTCTTTGAGGGACGCAATTCGGCAGAGCGTTGAGATGGGGTGGAATAGGTCTGGTCTTCTCATGAATTGCATCTTTGCGCTCCTCCTCTGTCTGATGATGTTTGTGGGTGCCCAGGTCTTCCTAATCGGAACCTTCATCACCTATCCCCTCTTCACAGGGACACTGGCGGCGGCCTATCTCGACCTCTCAAGAGCAGAAGCGGCGACGCGGATGACCGAGTCCCCTTCTGCCCAGAGAAGAGAGCCAGTCATGCCGGCCGACTGATCGGCCTTTAAACCAGGTGGCAGGCGACCCAGTGACCCGGCGCAACTTCTCTCAGCTCTGGCTCGACACTCTTACACGCTTCCACTTTATCCAGCGGACAGCGCGGATGAAAGCAGCAGCCCGATGGCGGATCGATAGGATTGGGGACATCGCCCGTCAGAATAATCCGTTGTTTCCTGGCCTTTGGGTCAGGGACCGGGATTGCGGAGAGGAGCGCTTGTGTATAAGGGTGGAGCGGATTTTTATAAATTTCCTTTGAAAAGGTGAGTTCCACAATTTTTCCGAGATACATGACTGCGACACGATCGCTGATATATTCGATGACCTTGAGATCGTGTGCCACAAAGAGATAGGTGAGCCCGAATTTCTCCTGAAGATCCTGCATCAGATTGATAATCTGCGCCTGAATGGAAACATCGAGAGCCGAAATCGGCTCATCCGCCACAATAAATTCAGGATGCACAGCAATCGACCTTGCGATGCCAATCCTCTGTCTCTGGCCGCCGCTGAACTCGTGGGGATAACGGTAAATAGAGTCAGGGCGAAGACCGACGAGATTGAGGAGTTCAAAAATCCTCTCCCTTCGTGCCTTTCTGTTGCCGCCAATGTTGTGGACTTTGAGCGGCTCGTCCAAAATACTCTCCACGGTCATTCTCGGATTGAGAGAGGCGTATGGATCCTGAAAGATCATCTGCATCTGGCGGCGTGCCTGCCGGAGCTGTTTGCGGGAAAACTCGAGAAGATTTTTCCCGCGGATGGAAATAGAACCGTAGGTTGGCTCAATCAGGCGGAGAAGAAGGCGTCCCAGTGTCGATTTTCCACAGCCGCTTTCTCCCACCAAGCCTAAAGTTTCCCCCTTATAAATTTCAAGCGATACGTTTTGCACCGCTTTAACGCTCGCAACTTCCCGGGAAAAGAGCCCCCCTTTGATCGGGAAGTTCTTCACGAGATTGATTGTTTTTACAAGAACCTCATTCATCTCCTGTAATCCCTTTTTGGAATCTCTTTCCGAGGAGGAACATGTGATGTCGCATAGAAGCAGGCTACCCAATGCCCAGGTTCCAACTCTTCGAGCGGCGGCTCTGCTTCAAAGGACTTCGTATCAACCCAGGGACAGCGGTCCTGGAAGCGGCACCCCTTCGGAAGGTGGAGAAGGTCTGGAACAATGCCAGGGATGGTCCTGAGCCGCTCTTTCTTCTCTTTGTCCGCCGCTTGCAGTGAAGGGATGGAGCCCAACAACCCAATGGTGTAAGGATGCATCGGATGTTCAAAGATGGTGTAGACATCTGCTTTTTCGACCACTTTTGCCGCGTACATCACGATCACGTCATCTGCGATCTCAGCCACGACACCGAGATCGTGTGTGATGATCATGAGCGCCATTCCGAGCTCATCTCGCAGTTTGCGCAAAAGATCGAGAATCTGCGCCTGGATCGTGACATCCAGTGCTGTTGACGGCTCGTCTGCAATCAAGAGCTGGGGATTGCAGGAGAGCGCCATCGCAATCATAACGCGCTGGCGCATGCCGCCGCTCAGTTGATGCGGATAATCATCGATCCTCTTTTCCGGCGCCGAGATGCCAACCAGTCGAAGCATTTCAATGGTTTTATTTCGGCGCTCTCTGCGGGGGAGATCCTGATGGAGTTTGATCGCCTCCTGGATCTGGTTCCCAATCGTAAAGACTGGATTGAGAGAGGTCATCGGCTCCTGGAAGATCATGGAGATTTCATTTCCTCTGATCTGCCGCATCTCCCGATTGGAGAGCTTCGCTAAATTGCGCCCTTTGTAGAGAATCTCTCCGCTGACAATCTGACCGGGGGGAGTGGGGATCAGGCGCATGATGGAGAGCGCCGTCACGCTTTTTCCGCAACCCGATTCGCCGACAATGCCAAGTGTCTTTCCCTTTTCAAGGGAAAAGCTGACATCGTCTACTGCGTAAAGTGTTCCCGCTTCGGTAAAGAACGCGGTCCTGAGATTTTTAACTTCCAGTAAGGATTCTGGCATTCGATTCCTTTGACCCGACCCCTCTTGCAGGGTGACTATAGTGGAAAAGGGATGAGCGTGCAATAAGCAAGGCCTGCTTGACCAGGATTCCGTCATGACTTTGACGGGAAGGACACTGCCTGCTTGACATTTATTCTGCTGGGAGTGGCAGAGAAAAGGCTTCAGGTGAGGTTTTACAGTTGAGATCCGTTTTCTGCCAGGCGATGGTCATTTTTTGATCTTCTTTTCCTTCCCAGACGAGGAGGATCTCTTGGGGAAACCAGATGATCTTTTCTCCTCGCGCAGGGCCGGCGGTTGTATGAATGGGAATGAAACCGCGGAAATAGGCAGAAAACGTATCGTCTTCCCGCTTGAGTTGATATTTCAAGGGGTAAAATTGAGTCGGATCGACCCAAATGGAGCACTCCTGCAGAGTTCCAGCGGCATAAACAAGCCGGTAAGTATTTGTCGAGTTTTCATAGTCCATCTTATCGAGTTGCTGTAAAGGGCAGTAGGGGACAGCGAGGGCGACCCGCACAAATTCTTCAGGAGAAATATCGATCGGAAAGAGCATCTTTACCCCTTCCGCTGTTGGCGGGACCCTGCGGATCGACCCCTCTCCCGCATCATAAAAGGCCAAGGTCTGATCGTTACTCGTGAGAATGGATGACGCATGCCCCAGCGGTGTCAAAGTCTCAATCCGCAAGTAGCGCGGTCGCGCGGCGATGATCTCCTGTGAAAAGATTATTCTCTGCAGACCGGCTCGCACTTTAATTTTGGCATCCCCGCAGAGAGCAGAAATGGCTGCAATTCTTTCAGAGTACTCTTCTTGCGCCGCATGAGAGGATGTGAGAAGATTTGCCGGCTTTTGCCGCGCCGATGTCGAGATGGGGACATGGGCGCAGGCGGAAAGCAGAACAGTGAGAGCAGACAAAGAACACAAAATTGAGTTTGAATATCCGCTTTTCATCCTGGAGAGACTTTATACCCCCTCACATTCAAAATGGCAAAGGGATTATTTCTTTCCTTTACTGTCTGTCGCAGGTTTGCGGGGAGCTTTTTCGGGAGAGGCGGCGAGGAGTTCGCGAATTTTGAGCTCCAGTACAGTTTGGTGTTCAGCGTCTTGCTCTTTTTGAGCAAGTCCGAGTGCTTTCCGGTACATCTCGAGCGCCTTTTCAAAATTTTTCTGTTTGTGGAGAATATCGCCATAATGCTCCCACATGATCGGCTCTTCCGGCTGTTTTTGAACGGCTCGTTTGATGAATTCGAGCGCTTTGTCGTATTGGCTCAGCTGATAGTGTACCCATGCGAGACTATCGAGAATGAATCCGTCTTCCGGATTTTTGGACAGAGCTTTCGTGATTAATTTCTCTGCCTCTTTAAGGCGGACCCCTCTTTCGGCATAGCTGTAACCGATGTAGTTGAGGGCGTAGCTGTTGTCTGGGTTGATTTCGAGAATTTTCTTCATGACGGCGCCCGCTTTTTCCTGATCACCCTCCTTGTCATAGAGCATGCCGAGATAGTATTGCATCTCTTCGTCTTTTGGGATGCGCTTGACCCCCTCCTGAAGAAGGGCGATGGCGGATCGAAGCTCTCCCTTGTCCTCCCAGAGGGATGCTCCAATGGTGTAAAGTTTGGCGTCTTCCGGATAGCTTTTGAGCGTCTCTTTTACGATTTTTATGGCTTTATCATATTGTTTGAGTTCCCGATGGATCAGGACAATGTGTTGGCGCGCCTGGAGATAGTATTCAGACTGCGGTGGAATTTTCGATAACTCCTCACGGGCATGGTCATATTCCTTGATCTCTTCCTGGACAGCTCCCAGGAAGAATCGAATCTTGTGGGATTCGGGCGCTCGCGCGAGAATCTCACGGAATCGGTCGACCGCTTTGCGATACTGTTTGAGTTCCACATGGATCAAGGCCGATTTTACAATGACGTTGAGATTTTCAGGGTCGATTTTTTCAATGACACCTAGATGATTCAGCGCTTCTTCAAATCTCTCAAGCTGAATCAGAAGGTTGATCAATTTAGTCGCGATTAATGTCTGCTCCGGGTTAATTTCGAGGAGTTTTTTGTACAGGGAGAGCGCTTTTTCCCATTTCTCTTGTTCTTCATAGTAGAGGCCGAGCGAGAGACCTGCTGAAATGAAGTCAGGTTTGATTTCGATTGCTTTGAGGAGAGACTTCTCCGCCTTTTCCGTCTGAGAGAGTTCGATATAAATTTGTCCTTTATAGTAATATCCGAGGAAGGAGTGGGGTTCCTCCCGAATCAGCCGGTCAAGCTGTTTGAGAGCCTCCTGATAACGCTCCTGCTCCGAGAGGAGTGTGGCGTAGAAGAGCAATGCTTCTTTGTGATGCGGTTCTTTCCCGAGAATTTCCTTGTACTGTTTCTCCGCGGCCGCAAAATTCTGAAGGATGGTGTTGATGCTCGCCATGAGGATTTTTGCTTCAGTCAGGCTTGGCCTTAATTTGAGCGCACGCTCAGCATGTTTTTTGGCTTCCAGCACATCTCCAATCTTTAGAAGCTCGCGGGTCAGCTTCATATGAACGGCGGCGTTGCCTGGGTCTAATTTGAGCAGTTTCTTAAATAGAGCGATTGCCTCGTCTATCCTATTTTCCAGGCTCAATTTATTAGCCAAAAGATAGTAATAATAGGTGTCAGATCCATTGTGCGGCACTAGAACCGTTTCATAGGTTTCCTGGACCCCCTCCTCTTCTTCAAAGGGTGATTTTTGCCGCGCATACTGACCTTGATCCACCGACTCATCGGCCCCAACGAGTGAGATATAAAAAAAGGAAATCGCCGCAACAGATCCGACCGCGATTTCCTTACAACCCTTTAACATCAGACTTCTTTGTTTCATTGACTTTTTGCCTGCAATAAGACATATACCGAGAATGGAATCAGGGAAGTGAACAAGCCTCTGGTGGGCTTCCTGGACTTCAAATCCAGTGGCGGTTACCTCACATTAGAGCGGGTGCCCGCGGTGGGTTCGATTCCCATTCACTTCCGCCAATCGAATTCTCACCTCTCTATTCCTATTCATCGGCGGAAGTGAGGAAAAAACTTACCCCCTTTAGAGCTTAGAAAAAGCAGATTCTATCGGTGGATTTTTGGCCATGAACGGAGGCGCGGCATGCAGATCATTCAGCGGAAGATGGGCTGGATAGAGGTCATTACGGGGAGCATGTTCAGTGGAAAGACGGAGGAGTTGATTCGCAGAGTGAGGCGGGCGCAAATTGCGAAGCAGGCAGTTCAGATTTTCAAGCCGGCGATTGATGACCGCTATGGCGCAGAGCATGTCACGTCGCACAATTCGGAAAAACTCCTTGCGGAAAATGTACGAAACTCATCTGAATTATTAGAGAAAGTAAGAGATGACACACAAGTGGTTGCCATTGACGAGTGTCAATTTTTTGACGAAAAAATTGTGAGTGTTTGCGAGAGGTTAGCGAATAAGGGAAAGAGGATTATTGCGGCGGGGCTTGACCAGGATTATTTGGGGAGACCCTTTGGACCTGTGCCTCACTTATTGGCTGTCGCAGAGTTTGTGACGAAAAACAGCGCGATTTGTGTCGTGTGTGGAAATCCAGCAAGCAAAACGCAGAGAATTGTGGACGAGGAAGGGAGAATACGAGTTGGGGCAGCAGAGGCCTATGAAGCCCGATGCCGCGTCTGTTTTGAGCCGGGAGGGCCAAAGCAGGCGAAGACCAATGGATGAGGCCAGCCAGTGAGTTCGACAGGAGAAAGCCTCTATCGAGAGGTGAAAAATTGTATTTCTGGTGAATTTAAGCACCTCTACGGCGATCATGTGCACATCCTGAAAGACCCATGGGCCTTGACGTTACTTGCCTCAATGAGTTCCCCTCAAGTAGCTCAGCCTGATCTCGATCCCCTGATTCGCCTTCTTTATGAGAGGCTTCTCGGTTATGTGGTTTCTGCTGAGTTTCCGTTGGAATTCAGAGAGGTTCCGACGCGGATGGCGGGTTATTCTTTTGGCGGCAATCTTGTTTCATCTGCGACACGCGTAGTTGTTTTAGATTTGTTAAGAGCGGGGATGATGCCCGCTCATTATTCTTTTCTCTCACTTTTGAGAATTCTCCCGAATCGCCATATCCGTGTGGATCACCTCTGCGTGGAGCGCGTGACGGATCGAGCCAAAAAGGTTAGGGGATCGGATGTCTTAGCGGCGAAAGTGGGAGGGAACATCGACAATACGATTGTATTTCTCCCCGATCCAATGGGTGCGACGGGAAACTCGGTGAAAGCCGCTGTTCACTATTATCGCGCGCATGGTTTGGGAAAGGCGGCCAAATGGATTATTGCAAATCTCATTGTGACGCCAGAGCATATTGAGGCGCTCTCCTCTTTAAGGAAAGAGGAAAATGTCGTTCTTTATGCATTTCGACTCGATCGCGGAGGGAGCGAGCAAGAAGTCTTTTCATCGGTACCTGGGAAACACAGGGGACGAGAGCGCGGTCTCAATGAAGTCGACTACATTATCCCTGGAGCGGGAGGAATCGGAGAGCTGCTCAACAATACGGAAAAGTAAGTTGCGGGGGTTAATTCCTTGAC
>JACQJE010000019.1 GCA_016205125.1 Deltaproteobacteria bacterium
GAGGGGGCGGTGTGTGCGTGGTTCGCCCTTTTCTTCCTGTCGGGAGGGCAACTTGAGGAATTTTAAAGCCGTCTTTCTCCAGATAAAAGATCAGTTCGCGGTGCTTTACGTGTGAAGAATTGAGCGCTTCTGTGGTTGTGAGAATGGGTGAAGCACAGGCGTCTTCTTTTTCAAAGATCTTCACCCACTCTTTCAATGGTTTTTCTGCGAAACGTCTTTCCAGTGTCTGTCGGAGGACTTTAAGTTTGTCCGGATCCTGCGCCTTTTCACTGTCGATGAAACAGTCCTTCCATTCTGGAATCCCCATGACTTTGCAGAAACGCCGCCAGAATTTTTCTTCAAGGGCCACAACTGCCATATAGCGGTTGTCTGCTGTCCGATACGCAGAGCATTGAGGAATTTTCCCAGTGACATATTCACTTCCTCGCTTTAAGTCTCGCCCTGTCGCAAAGTGTGCTCCGAGCAGCATGATCATCGCAGCGATAGAGCCATCGGTCATGGAGATGTCGAGAAATGTCCCCTCTCCCGAGCGCTCCCGATAGAGAAGGGCGCCGAGAATCGCAATGGCGGCCGGGAAGGTTCCGCCGCAGAGATCTGCAATTTGTACTCCTGGAAAGGTTGGGGGTGCATCATGAGAGCCGATTGTATCAAGGATGCCGCTCAGGGCCGCGTAATTTGGATCGTGGCCGGCGAGATGGCTCCATGGCCCCTCTTGGCCGAAACCTGTGATGGAACAGTAAATCAATCTTGGGGATCGATGTGAGAGGGTCTCATAATCGAGACCCAGTTTTTTCATGACACCGGGCCGGAAGTTTTCAATCAGGACATCGGCCTTGGAAATCAACCTTCTTGCCACTTCCTGGCCTTCATCTGCTTTTAAATTGACCCCGATGCTCTCTTTATCCCGATTGAGCATCGTAAAATACGATCCGTGATGCCCAAGCAGAGGGGGAATGTGGCGCGTGTAATCCCCCTGAGTTGGTTCCTCAATTTTAACGACCCGAGCGCCAAGTTCGGCGAGATAAAGGGTGCAGAGCGGACCGGGCAGAAAGCGGGAAAAGTCGACGACGACAATCCCTTCCAAAGGTAAGTAGGGCCTCTTTTTCATCCTTTCGTCTCTTGTTGATTTGTGACTCAGTCGCAGAAGGTATATAATGAACTTGCTCATGACGGCAAGTCATGAGGCCATCACTTCGCTTTTTGTGGCAGCGGTTCAAAAAGTAGTCAGACATCAACTGCGATGGAGCGCACCAATGAATAATACATTTAATCCGCGTACGCTGGGATGTACGGCAGGGATTCTCTGGGGATTAGCCCTTTTCCTCACAGCATTGGGCGGTTCCTTTTTTCAGTGGGGGCACGATTTTATCCTCGTTTTTAGTTCCGTCTATATAGGGTATGCACCGACGTTTGTGGGGGCTGTCGTCGGCCTCTTCTGGGGGTTGGTCGATGGTTTCATTTGTGGGTTTATCTTTGCGTGGCTCTACAACTGTTGCCTGAAATGCGGCTTCTGCCGCGGCGGCGGCAAGTAATCAAGTGCCCCTTACCGTGATCCGCCATCAAAATCCCCTCTCCCTTGATGGGAGAGGGTTAGGGAGAGGGTGAAAAAGTAAATTTTTGCATGATTTTCAATCCCCCTCTTCCCCCCTGGTGGGGGAGCTATTTTCACGGCATTACCGCAAGGAGAAAAGTGTGCGGACTAAACAATCATTCTTACTGGTCCGGAACTTTATCTTGGTTCTTTTACTTTCATCTGTGGCCGAGGCCGCTCTTCCCAAACTGGGGAGAATCTCTATTCTCGATCGAAACCTTTCGACTTCCGTCATCAGTTATGAAGGAGATCTGTTGACGTGGGGTGGAAGGGGAGAGGGATGGCATGCGAACGGAGTCGTCCATCTCTATGATCCTGCGCAAAAAGAAAAGAGCGATTTTTTTGTGATGAGCAATTTTGTGGGAGAAGTGGAGCTCCTGGGTGAAGAGCTGGTTTATGCGGGTCTTGTGGCAGAGGGCTACCGGGAGGTCTCTTCAAAGCTGGCACTCTTGCCGTCAAAAGATGGGGTGTTTGATGTCGAAGGGGAGGAGTTGCTTTCGGAAGGGATTGAAGGGGAAATCGCCACAGGGAGGGGGGACGAAGAACGCTGGATTGCCTGGACCAAAGTGGAAAGAGGGAGATCGGAGATTTTCATTCGCTCCGTCAATGGCAGAAGAATCCTGCTTCCCACTCAAGGGGTGAAGGAACGGCACTCTCCCCGGATGGATGAGAGATGGCTCGTCTGGATCGAAAGAGGGGAAAAAGAGGAAGATGGCGATCCTGAGGTGATTCTCTTTGACCTTGCGGCAAGAAACCCTCTGCGCATCACCGATGATGACCTCATTCAATCAGCTCCCGATGTGAGCCGCTGGGGGATTGTCTGGCAGCAGAGGGAGGAGGATCACTGGCGCATTTATGGAAAGGCTTTTGGTCAGGATGCAATTGTGCCATTGACCCAAGTCAGGACTGCGCTTGAAGAAGAGCATCTTAGTCCGCGCCTCTGGGATCATTATCTGGTGTGGGAGAGGCTGATCCCCTCCTTTGGGACTGAAATCGTCATTCAGGATCTCGAAACAGGTCTCTCAAACATTGCATGGTTCAAGCTCTTTGAACTTGACAATAGATGGCGGATGGGACTGACAAGCTCCCCAGTGATTGGAGAAAAGGGGATTGCCTTCCTCGATTATCGTCTGCGTGCAATCCGTCCCCCTGACTTTCGCCCCAAAAAGTCCTTCGCTTCGCTCAGTGTACTTTTTGGGGACCCCGACTGGTCCTGCCCACCCTATCCGTATCGGCCTGATCCCTATCCCTGGCCAAATCCTTACGATCCCCGTTGCCGGCCGGGATCCTCCATTGAAACAACCCTCCGCTGGTTGCCATTTGAGGAGCAGCGGAGTAAATAGATTACCGGAAATGAAAGATACATCGGGGCGTAGCGCAGCCTGGTAGCGCACACGGTTCGGGATCGTGGAGTCGGAGGTTCAAATCCTCTCGCCCCGACCATATCTATTCTAGACTGCGTATGCTATATTCAGCCCCCAATTGAGTTTGCTTCTAATGAGTTTGCAGGCGTGGGGCCTAATTCCTCTTTAGCGGCTTCTCAGCCTTAAGGAGGTAAATATGGGCAAGAAACTATACGTAGGCAATCTTCCATTTTCAGCGACTGAACAGGTTCTCATGGACACGTTCGCGCAATGCGGAAAGGTAGAATCCGCTAAAATTATCATTGATCGTGATACCGGACGCAGCAAAGGCTTTGGTTTCGTGGAGATGTCCACTGAGGCTGAGGCGGCAGATGCGATCAGCAAGTTCAATGGGGCTGATTGCGACGGGCGCGCTATGACTGTCAACGAAGCGAAGCCAATGGTGCCTCGTGATGAGCGCATGTCCCGTGGTGGCTTTGGTGGTGGACGTAGCAATCGTTACTGATCCAATCCAAATGAAATCTTTCCAGGAATTGAACCTGCACCCCACTCTTGCTCAAGCCATCCAAGCGATGCGTTTCACGATCCCGACCCCGATTCAGGCCCGGGCGATCCCAGTGGCGCTTGCCAGAAGGGACCTGATCGGTTGCGCGCAGACTGGGACCGGAAAAACGGTGGCATTTTGCATTCCGCTTCTCACACACCTGCTCAAAGCGAATGACAAAACCGGGCTCGTGCTCGTTCCGACGCGCGAACTTGCGCAACAAGTTGCAGGTGTTTTGAAATCGCTCTCTCGCTTTTGCCCCCAGGTGAAATCCGCCGTTCTGATTGGCGGTGTGGCGATGCAGCCACAGATTTCAGCACTTCGGCAACAACCGAAGATTCTTATCGCGACCCCCGGCAGGCTTCTTGATCACCTGAATCGAGGAACGGTCTCTCTTTCCAGAACCGATATCCTGGTTCTAGATGAAGCGGATCGGATGCTAGATATGGGTTTTGCGCCGCAGCTTCGCCAACTCTTGAGATATTTGCCGAAAGTTCGCCAGACACTGCTCTTCTCGGCCACCTGGTCGTCAAGCATGGACCGGCTTTCGGCTCAGCACCTGAGGGATCCCATACGGATCACGATCGGCCCTATCAGTCAGGCCGCTTCTCAAATTGAACAGACCATGGTTGCGACAACGACAAAACTTAAGAATGATGCGCTGCTTGACGAACTCATTCAGACGCAAGGCTCCGTTCTCGTCTTCGCGAGAACACAGCATAGAACCGATCGCGTAGCTAAATATCTCAACAGCTATGGGCTTGAGGTGAATCGAATCCACGGCGGCCGCACTCAGGGACAGCGAACTTCTGCTCTCAAGAATTTTCGGGACGGAAAGACCCGCATCCTGATTGCTACAGATATCGCGGCTCGCGGGATCGATATCACACATATATCTCATGTCATTAATTACGATCTTCCGCAGTCTCCGGAGGATTACATTCATCGGATCGGCCGCACCGCTCGAGCGGGTGCCACGGGAGAGGCAATTTCCCTCGTCACGCCGGAGGAAAACGGACAGTGGCGTCTGATTTTGCGTCTGCTGAAGCAGAGTGGCTCGCCGGCTCCGCAATCCCGTCAATCGATTGCTCAAGTCGATTGTTGAAGTGTGCTAAATAGCTCGCATTTTGGTGTTATTGCGTTGCCTCAACGAATTGCCGGCATACCAGTGCCAGACTTTACCAGATCGAATTGGTGGGCTTATCTTTCCATTCTGACGTTTTGCTTCCATAAAGGAGTTGCTCCCCACGTGTTGCTTGAATGGCGGTGATGGGTCGCTTCAATTTGAAGGCCTTGATCGCTTCGAGAATTGAACTGCCCTCTGTGTCAATATAGAGTGAGACAGTTCTTCCATGCTAATTCAAAGACTCTGCAAAGAGGATACATCTCCCAACACCTCTTCGATCTTCTCTACAAAGTTTCTCGCTTCTTCTAGAATCCAGTCGGCGTCATCATTCTGAAGCACGACGATATCATATTGCACACTGACCCTCGATTCCTGTGCTTTGTCCAAAGAGTGGGCATATTTCTGCTCCAGTTTCCTGGCTCGCTCAAGGAAATCAGCATATTTGGATTCTAGCGATCCCCTTTCTATAAAAAAAGCCTTAAAGGCGGAAAGCGCGCAAAAATGGGTCCTTGCATCGATACCGATTGAGTAGAGAGCGGCAAGGACGGCGTGGTAGAACGCATAGTAGCCGCAGATAATCGTCCAGTCAAAAATGTCGCTGTTATGCATGACCTTCATAGCGTGGAGATTATGGATGGCTTTATCGAGATAATTTGAGACCCTTTTTTTATCTGGCTTAATTCGTCTCAGCCCAGGTTTTCCTTTGGGTGGGTTGAAGCATAATTCCAAATCGACTGCGAGCTTTCGATTCACGGTTTGACCCAAAATTTCTTAAATAAATGCCAAAAAATAAACTCATTAAATAAGATAATCCGATCCTGAAAAAAATTTTGAAAGAATGGCTTCTTCTCGCGCATCGTCTCTGCAAAATCACTAATTGTCAATGCCACATGAGAGAGCTGATAAAGACCTTCTATTGAAGCACTCGCTTGCTTGACGTATTCGTTTAACTCGTTCTTGGTCATTTTGTCCGAGTGAACCAGGAGAATATCGATGTCGCTCTTAGAAGTCCATTCCCCCCTTGCTAAGGAACCATAAAGCCCAATGAGATGAATTTCAAAGTGGGAAGCGGCAATCAGGGATTCGGTGAATTGTGTCAGCGCTCTTTTGAATTTTGCATTTCGTTTAAAGAACTGCTCCGTTCTGCGCGCCTCGTACAATTCCATGATTTTAAGAACAATAGGATTCTCGATTTTCAATCTGAAAAAAGTCATATTGCCAGCGCGGCGAAATTCAAAGTAATCTTCTTTGAGGAACTCGTTAAGATACTGATGGGTTCTTCCATAGGGGCTCTTGGAGAGTTTTGAGACTTCCTGCGGATAAAACTCATGAAATGGATCAGAAAAAAAGACATCTAAGATTTTTTCTTTGCCCTTTGTAA
>JACQJE010000020.1 GCA_016205125.1 Deltaproteobacteria bacterium
AGCTGTTGACGCTCATCTGTCAGTTCTTCAGCTGTTTTCGGGAACGCATACTGCTAGGCAAGTTTTTTAAAGACGTCGATATCCCGCATTCCAAAAAAGGGGAGGTTTATCTCTTCTGTGTAATCGAAGCCATAGTTGCGGACAACTTCTGCCAGAGTTTCAAAATGAAGCGGCTCTGAATTAATCAGAACGCCATCCATGTCCCAGAGGACTGCTTTGATGATTGGCTTCATGAGCAACATTATTTCGGATGGGTGATCGGAATGTCAATCAAAGAATTGGTTTGAGGAATCGGTTTGCCAGGCACGTTCCAAATGTGGTAGGAAAGGGTCTGCAAGCAAGGCAGGATTGACAAGTCGGAGGGTGCGATGAAACATTTTATTCTTTCTCTGGCCTTAGTGGGATCCATTTTTTTTGACTCACCAAAATGTTTATCTGATGAACCGGATTCGCATCTTAAAAGTGTCGACGAAGCCGCAGTGGAAATTGTGGAGCGGGCAAAGTTTAGGGACGGGATTCGGTACGATATAGAGTCCATGATAGACGATGTCAGGAGCTATCGGGATCATATCGATTACGGGGAGCCTTTTTGTAATTTGCTTGCAGACCGCCTCTTTGAGCTTCTTCCCGATTCTCCGCCGCAGAACGATGTGAGATACCGCTTTGTGGAAACAGCGGTTCGGATTGAGAGCAATGCGATAACGGAAGGGCAAAATCGCCTCGATGATATCGTCAAAGGGATCAGGATCTCAAAATGGGATCGCATGGTCCGCCCGGAGCTTTTTTATCGTTTTCTTCAGGAGTACGTCTCTTCGAGTCAGTACAAACCGACTCATCGGGATCGTGTCGAACGCCTTGCACAGAGATATCTCTATGGATTGGGCACTCCTGCTGCGCTGATCGCAGGCTATCTTGATCTTTTGAATCAAGATGGATCATTCCGCTGGCGCGGTGAAGCGCGGAGCATTCTACAGCAAAAATTTCCAAATCAGAGTCCGACAGGTCTGGTGCGTTTTGGGAGTGAGGCGGAGAGAAGCTATCTCCTTTCACAGCTCAATGAGGACAACGATCGGGGAGGGAGAGTTCGCAGAGTCGTGATGGAATATTTTGTTCCTTCTTCCGAGTGAGGAAAGACTGATCCAATGTTTATGCGCGATCTTTATTCCACGATTCTATTCACTGCTGTCATATCTTAAAGTTCTTCATGGTCTTACCGAAAAGTGATGCAGAGTCTTTTGCGGGGTCGCCAGAATACCAAGGGAGGGACTTAGGCCATGCGCCAGATTTTGCAATTACTTTTCTTCGTTTTCATTTTTACCTTTTTATCTCCTGTTCAGATATCATTGGCTGGAGATGTCATTTATCGGGAGCGGGTCAATACGCTTCGCGACAAGGCCAAAGAGTTGAGAGGAGAATGGAATCAAGTCCGAAAGGGGTGGCTGGGGGCTCCTGCTGGGTCAGAGGAACGAACTCAGGTTCTCAGAGAGATGGCGCGAGTCGATGCAAAGTACCGATCCCTCTTTGGGCAGATTTTTGAATTAAATGACGTGCTTGCGGCGAAGATCAATCGTCACGAACAAGAAGGGAATCTCGACCTGGCTAAACAGATTAAGGGGACGCGTGAGAAACTCTCCGCGCTTCACCGCTCCATTCAAGGTGTTGTCACCATCGCACTCCCGATTGATTTGCCGGAGGGGGCGCTTTCTCAGAATTATCTCGCAGAGGTCAAAGGGTATCTCGATGCGAGATCTCCCGCTCAGAAGGGTGCTGAGCCGTCGATTGTCGTTGGTCCCGCCCTGCTCCCCGTCTTTGTCATCGGTAAGGATCGAACAGGAAAACCGCTTTATGGCACGCATTTTACGACCCTCGTTCCTCCACAGGATCTGAAACTCCATACAGAGCTTCGTACGCGAGGAGAGGGGCGGGCACCTGGAAGCGCCCTCCCGCTGCAGATTTTCCGCCTCAGTCCAAAGGGAGAAAATTCTGTCCGATTAGAGAAGCTTCAGCGTTGACGAGCTCTGTCTCGGGGTGGCATAGTGCCTCTCACGATGCTTTCAGCGAGAGATCTCCAGCAGATTGAGCTCAAGACCCAGGAAATTGGGCGAATGATCTTCGCCAGGATTGCGGATCAGAAGCCTGCAATCTTTCGTGAGTCGTGGTGGAGCGGCCGCGTCATGGATTGGTCGATGCGCAGCGAGCAGTTTAAGGTGGAGATGTTTCGTTTCGTCGATGTGCTCCCCTGCCTAAGAAGCTCTGCCGAAGTGGCCCGCCACCTTCAGGAATATCTCTGCCGGTCTCAAGGCGATTTTCCAGGATTTTTTCAATGGGGACTTCGCAACCTTCCATCCGCCTCTCTGCCAGCGAAAGTGATTGCGCGGTTGATGGAATCCAACGTGAGAAAACTGGCGCGCCGCTTTATTGTGGGGAGCAACGCGGCAGAAGCCGCTCTCTCGCTAAAAAAGAATTGGAAAAAAGGGATCACTTTTACGGCTGACCTTCTTGGAGAGGCAACAGTCAGTGAGAAGGAGGCAGAGGCCTATCAACAGCGCTACGCGGATCTTCTCCGCTATACAGCACTCAAAGTGCAAAACTGGCCATTGCCCGCAGAGTGCCCATCTTGCCTATCCTGGAAGAAAGCATTTGAATCTGGAGAAAGCAGAGTCAATGTCTCAGTCAAACTCTCCGCTCTCTATTCTCAGTTTGATCCGATCGATTTCAATGGGAGCCTGGAAGGGGTTTTAAAGCGGCTTCACCCCATTTTGAAAGTGGCGCATGAGACCGGAGCGTTTATCAATCTCGATATGGAGCAGTATGAATGGAAGGATTTAGCGTTGGCGATTTTCAGGCGGATTGAAGAGGAGGGCTCTTCCAGAGAGAAACGCTGTTATGGCATCGCCATCCAGTCCTATCTGAAAGAGAGTGAACGGGATGTGGGAGAGCTCCTGGCCTGGGCTGAAAAATTCCAGCGGCCCTTTGCAATCCGGCTTGTCAAAGGGGCTTACTGGGATTATGAGCTCATCTCCTCAAGACAGCAAGGATGGCCTTCGCCAGTTTGGGAGCATAAACGGGAGACAGATGCCTGTTTTGAGCGCCTGACAAGGCTCTTATTGAGTCGGTATCCCCTTGTGAGGACAGCCATTGGCAGTCACAACGTCCGATCGATTGCCCACGCCACTGCGACTGCAGAATTCCTGGGGGTTCCAAAAGAGGGGTTTGAACTGCAGATGCTCTATGGAATGGCAGAGCCGATAAAAAAGACGCTTGTTGAGATGGGTTATCTGGTGCGTGATTATACACCGATTGGAGAACTGATTCCGGGGATGGGCTATTTGGTGCGCCGTCTCCTTGAAAATACGTCGAACGAATCTTTTTTGCGGCAGCGTTTTGTGGAACATCTCGATGTTGAAAAGCTCTTGCAGTCCCCGTTGCCGTCAGGGTCTCGTCAAAGTCATGACAGGGTGGCATTGTGATCTCTCGCAAAGGGGCTATGGAGCCGCCCACAAACTTAGCAAAATGATGGCTGGGCGGCGAAATGCAGCGCGGACTCAGGGTACAAATGTGGCCTGTGGATCAAGGTCGTGTCCGCGCGTCCCTTGAGAGAGATCACAATGCCACCCTGTCATGACTTTTAAGAATGACAAGAGTGGATTTGTTGGATATGCTTCTTCCACCCTTTTTGCATAAGGAGAGCCTGGCAATGCGCGAACTAAAACCGTTTCAGAACGAACCAATGACCGATTTTTCCAAACCGCTCAATCAGAATCTCATGCGGGAAGCGATTGACGTCGTGCGAAGCAGGTTTGGCCGGGAATATCTTGTCGATATTGGGGGTAGGAAAATTGCGACAGGGCGCTGGATCGATTCTCTCAATCCCTCTTTGCCGAGTGAAAAGATCGGACGAGTGGCTGTGGCTGGGACAGGGGAGGCGCAGCAGGCTGTTGCCGCGGCGTCCCGGGCTTTTGAGAGCTGGAGGGAGGTCCCTCCATCCGAAAGAGCAGAATTCCTTCTGCGCGCCGCTGAAATGGTGAGAAAGCGCCGTTTTGAATTAGCCGCTCTCATTGTTTTGGAAGCGGGGAAGCAGTGGCGGGAGGCAGATGCGGATGTCGCAGAGGCGATCGATTTTCTCGAATACTATGCGCGGGAGATGCTTCGACTCGCTGAGCCGAGGCGAATGGGAAATGCTCCGGGTGAAGTGAATCTCTACTTTTACGAACCTCGCGGAGTTGCAGTCGTGATCTCTCCCTGGAATTTCCCTTTGGCGATTGCGGCGGGGATGACTTCAGCCGCATTGGTGACTGGCAATACCGTTGTCTTTAAGCCTGCAGAGCAGACCTCTGTCATGGGAGCTTACCTGACTGAAATTTATCGTGAGAGCGGCATCCCTAAAGAGGCCTTCCACTACCTCCCTGGCATTGGCGAAGAGGTGGGGGCTTATCTGGTTGAGCACCCTTCGGTAGATGTCATTGTCTTTACAGGCTCGAAAGAGGTTGGGCTTCAGATTATTGAAAAGGCCGCGATGACACGGCCGGGTCAGAAGAATATCAAGCGCGTTGTCGCAGAGATGGGCGGGAAAAACGCGATCATTGTCGATTCAGATGCTGATTTAGATGAAGCGGTTCTTGGGACTGTTCGCTCTGCATTTGGTTACCAGGGGCAAAAATGTTCGGCCTGTTCCCGCGCGATTGTTCTGGAGGATTGCTACAACATCTTTGTAGAACGCCTGGTGGAAGCGGTGAAATCGCTGACGGTTGGACCCGCAGACGATCCGAAAACCGTAGTCGGCCCTCTGATTGATGAGAGCGCGCTTCGAAAAGTGCGGTCCTATATTGGCCTTGCTGAGCAGGAGGGGACGGTGCTTCTGAAGGATCACCGACCCGCGGAACTCGAAAAGAGCGGCGGTTATTATGCAGGACCGACAATTGTTGCAGAGGTCAAGCCGGATTCCAGGCTGGCACAGGAAGAGATCTTTGGTCCTGTTCTCTCCGTCATTCAGGCGAAGAATTTTGCAGAAGCTCTGGAGATAGCGGTATCGACGGAATATGCATTGACGGGCGGCCTTTTCTCCCGCAGTCCGGCACACATCGAGGAAGCGCAGAAGAGATTCAGGGTCGGGAATCTCTACATCAATCGGCCGATCACCGGAGCGCTGGTAGAACGCCAGCCCTTCGGAGGTTTTAAGATGTCTGGTGTGGGGTCAAAAGCGGGTGGTCCCGATTACCTCCTTCAGTTCATGGAACCGAGAACGGTAACGGAAAATACGATGCGCCGCGGGTTTGCCCCTCAAGCGTGAGAAGAAAACGCCTCTGCTGTCATTCTGAGATGCGTGTCATCCTGAGCCAAACTGGCGATATTCTTCGCGATACTTCGTCAGAGGCCCATTTGTCTCCTCGACGTACCGGTGAAGTACGCCTGCGTCGCCAAATAGTCCTCTTCCTCGTCTCGCTTGAATCTCGCCAGTTTTCCAAAAAATCTAAGTCTATTTTTGGGGTCCAGATCCTTCGATTGCTTTTCTTATTCGCGCTCTACTGAGGCTGTCATTCGATCGTAAAGCTCGCGCAATACAGGGGATGCCGCAAATTTCCTGGCGATCCGCAGAAGGGCATTTGTGCAGGACTTTCGCAGCTGCAAATGTTCCCAATTCCGGTCGAGCCCCCCTCTCCACTTCGGAAGGGCGAGCTGAACCTGCAGGAGAGTACTGATTCCCTTCCAGACTGTTTGAGAATTGAGCAGAATGAGGCGTTCATCCTGACTGACGAGAAGATTGCCGAGATCTTCCGCAGCCTGTCTGCGAATCGGGTAATCGTACTCCTCGATAATTCCCAGCACCGCTTCTGTCAGGGCAAAAACAGCCCGGTCAAAAGCTTCCGAGTGGCCAAGATAATCGAGACTTGCCAGGGAAGCGGTTGCTTCCTCTCCTTTCGCGCCACTCTCTTTTCTCAAAGACGCAACGGCATCAAAAGCTGATTGATCGACCTCGTCCGCAGAGGTCGAAAGCGGCTTCTCAAGCAGAATTGCAGAGAACGAAAAAAGAAGAATGAGTACAAATAGGCTTGCGCGCTTCATACGGATTCCCTCCATCATATCAGCATAATGCTGTCAGTTAGCAGGGGCTTGATTGAACCTTTTTATCTTTTTTGGTCAGGCAAAGCAAGAAGTTTGGTTTGGAGTCAGAGCTTTATCCCCATCTTCTTCGGGTAGGGACAGATCGTGTTTAGGACGCATTCTGGACATTTCGGCTTTCGCGCGACGCAGATTTTTCTGCCGTGTGCCTGCAGAAGATGGCAAAAAACCACTTTGTCTCTGTCTGGGACCAGGGGATTGAGATCAAACTCGATCTTGTCAGGATCTTCCTGATCAGTCAGCCCGAGCCGCTGTGAGACTCGTCCTACGTGAGTGTCCACACCGATGGCTGGTTTCCCAAAAGCGTTGCCGAGGAGGATATTGGCCGTTTTTCTCCCGACACCGGGGAGTTCTAACAATTTTTCCAGTTCGTTTGGAACTCGCCCGGAATATTTTTCATCAAGCATTGTACAGCAGTTGTGGATGCTCCTGGTTTTGTTCCGATAGAAGCCTGTCGACCGAATTTCTGTCTCCAGCTTTGGGAGGGGGATTTTTTTCCAATCCCCTGCCGTCCTGTATTTTTTGAATAAAATAGCAGTGACGGCATTGACGCGCTCGTCTGTACATTGGGCCGCCAAGATAAGGGAAATCAATAATTCCAATGGATTCGAACAGTGAAGAGCAAGTCCCACTTTTCCATACGCTTTTTTGAGTCTTTTGACGATTTCCTCAACGTATTTCTTCTCTTTCTTCATTTCTGCTCACGGCTGTTTTATTCGATTTCGGTCACCTTGATCACACTGCAGGCACGCACGAATACTTCAGCGTAGTTTGCGCTATAAGGTTCCCCTTCCGCCCTTTGCCCTTCTCTCAATTCACACCTATACACGGCCGGAGATTCGCTCTTTTCTAACTGCTCAATCTCTTCTTTGCAAAAGCGAACACAGGCCGCTTTTTGCGCCTGGATTTTATCTTCACGAGTGATCATCGGGCTGAAATGCTTCTCTGCCACGACTCTTTCAAATTCAAAAGCAAATCCCCTCGTTCCGAGTGTCATCACAAAGAGCGCTAATAAAATAAAAAATATCATTCTTTGCATTGTCCTACTCCTTCCTGTCATGATTTATTGTAAGGCCTCACAAAAAGTGATTTAAATTGGAAGCGACTTTAAGCCTTCCAATGCCACGCGTCAAGCCATCATTCAAAAAGGACACAGGGTCCCGTCAAAGTCATGACAGGGTGGCATTGTGATCTCTCGCAAAGGGGCTATGGAGCCGCCCACGAACATAGCAAAATGATGGCTGGGCGGCGAAATGCAGCACGGACTCATGGTACAAATGTGGCTTATGGATCAAGGTCATGTCCGCGCGTCCCTTCAGAGAGATCACAATGCCACCCTGTCATGACTTTGACGGGATCCTGCATAAGGATATCGGCGTAAAGACTTTCCCAGAGTGAGCCGATGCGTTGTTTAGAAGAGAAGGGCGCTCTGGAAAAGGGGGGAAAGATGAAAAATTCTCGCGGGGGAGAGAAGAAAAATGGGGTCATGAGCTTTAAGAAGAGGAGAGCGGAGCGTCTGATTGAGGACGGCAATCTCTTCGCCATGCAGGGAAAGATTGAAGATGCCATGACCTGTTATAGCGAGTCGATAAAACATTATCCCACCGCAGAAGCGTATACTTACCTCGGCTGGATGTTTAGCTTTCTTGGTCAGGTTGATGACGCCATTGATCTTTGCAAACAGGCGATCCTGATCGATTCTGATTATGGCAACCCTTACAATGACATCGGCTCCTATCTGATGATCAAAGGCAAGAGTGAGGAGGCGATCGACTGGCTGGAAAGAGCGAAAGCGGCGAGGCGATACGAGCCGCGCCACTTTCCCTTTATTAACCTCGGCCGAATCTACATGGAAAAGGGGGAGTACAAAAAAGCAGTGACCGAATTTCAAGAAGCTCTCCGCCTCGATCCCGGCAATGAAGAAGTGGAAGAGATTCTTCACGAGCTCAATAAGAAGGCCGCCTGACGCCCTTCATCGTGAAATCGCAATGAGCTCGAGGAGATCTACAGAGCTCCAAGCTCCTGGAGTGATTCCCAGTTCCCCTGAAGGAGGGCTGCCATTGAAATATTTCCTCCAGAAATCGGGAAAGCGATCAAAATGCATCGGGAGAGGAGTCAGTACCTCCTTCCCAAGCCCCTCTTTTAGTGCAAAGTAGATCAGTTCACTACAGTAGAGGGACTCTTTTCCCCATCTGAAGTCCGGATCGTAAGGGACTCCCAAGTAACTTTTTGCCGCTGAGGCGATTTGCCAGCGCTCCTGCGGAGAATAATTTTTCCAATGCCCTATCGCGAGTCCCAATGAGGTTGTCGATTCTCTCCCATTGGCTCTCTCTCTCCATTCATTCCAGGGCGTGCGGACGACAGCCTTGCCGAAGGCCTCGATCACGAAAAGTTCATCCCCTTTCCACACTGCAATTCCAATATGGCAATAGGGAGAATCTGTCTCCCTCTGGATGGCTGAACAGAGGTAACTCGGAAAAGACTGGAAGAGGAGATCACCATTTTGGATTGGAGAAAGATCCTCTGCATAGCAGAGGAATGAGGATAAAAATGATAGGCAGAAGTTTAAGGCGATTTGTGCCAAAGGGAAAGACTTACCGCACATTTTTCCATGCTCCGCACATTGGAGATTGGGACAGTCCCACTTTTTTCACATTTTTTCAATCCCTTGACAAATGTGAGTTTCGAGAATAGCAAGTATGTTTATCTAAGAGGAGAATGTGCGATGAGTCAACCCATCGGTGATATCCAACATCTGGAAAAAAACGCGGCAGTCCGGTTTCTCTATCTCCCGATCGTGCGGACGGTAGTGCTGTCGGGCATCGGTTCAGTCGTCCTCGCCTTGAGTGCCCGCATTGCCATTCCCTTGCCGTGGACGCCGGTGCCGGTGACCCTGCAGACGGCGGTGGTGCTCCTCCTGCCGCTCCTTTTTGGGGCAAAGATCGGGGCCCTTTCGGTCTGCTTTTATTTACTGGAAGGAGCCTTTGGCATCCCTGTCTTTTCGGGGGGGCAGTTGGGCTGGCTGCATCTGGCTGGTCCGACAGGGGGGTACCTTCTCGGTTTCCTTCTTTCCGCATCTGTTGTGGGGTGGCTGTCGGAGCGGGGCTGGCAGTGCCGTATTCAACGCTTTGCAGCGCTTCTCCTGCTGGGGCATCTTCTCATTTATCTCCCAGGCCTTCTCTGGCTGAGCCATTTTGTCGGTGGAGTTGTGAGAGCTGTTGAACTCGGATTGCTCCCATTTCTGCTCGGCGATTTTCTGAAAACAGCGGTTGTATTCTTCACAGTGCGTCAAATTCGGAAAGCCTTGGCGTAGGTCACCCAAAAATGGACTTAGATTTTTGGGCAAACTGGCGAGATTCAAGCGAGACGAGGAAGAGGACTAT
>JACQJE010000023.1 GCA_016205125.1 Deltaproteobacteria bacterium
CGATGGATATTCTTGTAGTTCGCTATAGAGATTTCAAGAAATTGGCTCATATTCCCGGTTTGATTTATGAGACGATTATGAAAGAAGGCAAGGTGGTTTATGAAGCGGCCGCCTAATCGCTTTCCTCCAGGTGCTCCGGAAGAGTGGCTCCGACACGCAATGAATGACCTTGCGTTCTCTCAACTTGGATTGAGATCCGAAGAAGAATTTCTTGAACAGGTTTGTTTTCACGCCCAACAGGCTGTTGAGAAGTCGCTGAAGGCAGTACTTCTCCATAAGGATATCTCATTTCCTCTCACGCACGATGTTGAAGAATTAGTGACCCTTTTGAGAAAGCATAAAATTCGTCTGCCAACCTGGGCTAAAGGTCTTGCTGCTTTGACACCCTATGCTGTTGAGACTCGCTACCCTGGTTATTGGGAGCCGTTTTCAATCACCGAAGGGAAAGAGGCTGTTTCTCTTGCGAAGCGCGCTGTGGATTGGGCAAAGAAAACCACTCGCAAGAGCTGAAGGTGACCATGATTGCGCCTATTTCTCCTCCCTGAAAATGAACAAACGGATGACTACGAGCGCGGGAGATGAGTGAGGATGCCAAGGATCGCAATGGCGGCGGTTTCTGCGCGGAGTTTGTGTTCTCCCAAAGTGAAGGGGATCAGGCCAAATTGAATGGCGAGCTCGGCCTCACGCGGGCTGAATCCCCCCTCGGGTCCGATGCAGAGTCCGATCTCTTTTCCCCTGAATTTTGAGAGTTCACCCTGAGGAAGAGGATCGGAGGAACAGAAGAGGATTGGGAGAGTCGGGAATTGCTGAAGCTCCTGAAATTTAAGAGGCGGATGGATCTTCGGAAACCAAGCCCTCTCTGTGCAGATAGCGCTCTGTTCTGCAATGGTCTGCCATCGCATAATCTTAGAGGTCGCGCGATTGTTGAGGCGAGCTGTACATCTTTCCGACAGAAGGGGGAAAAAGTCCGTCACGCCAAGCTCACTCCCTTTTTCAATGACGAGATCCATGCTCTTTGCAGTGAGAAGACTCTGAAAGAGAAAAATTTTGCGAGGGAGCGGATGGCTTTTGATCTCTTCAATCGCTTTGATCTCGCACTGATTTTTTCCGATTCTTGCCAGTTCATAGAGCCGGGTATGACCGTTTCCATCACATCCATTGATCTGTTCTCCGACGCGAAATCGCCAGACGCGGATCATGCGGTGGAAGGACTCTTCTTCAAGCGTCAGAAGGGGATGGCTGAGACAGTCGATTGAGAGCGGGAGCCAGAAATGAGTATTCTCGTGGTGTTCCATGTCGTTTAAGAAAGGGGTGCGCCAAGGACAAGATTGCGACCTTGCCGCTTGGCAGAATAAAGTGCCTGATCCGCATGGGCGATCAGGCGCGTGGCACTTGTGCCATCTTCGGGATAACTTGCGACCCCAATGCTTACAGTCAGTGTTCCGACAGGTATTGAATAGGCTTGACCAAAGGGGTATCTGGCGACTTTTCTGCGAATGCGGTCAGCCAGCAGGAGGGCGTGTTCTTTCATAGTCTCGGGAAGAATAATGACAAATTCTTCCCCTCCATAGCGCGCAATGATATCGATCCTTCGAACAGAACTCATCAAACATTCCGCAAGTTCACGAAGCATCTGATCGCCAACTGCATGACCGTACCGGTCATTCAATGATTTGAAATAGTCGATGTCGATGAAAAGGAGTGAAAGAGCTCGTTCATAACGTTTCGCTCTCGACAATTCTCTCTGCAATTGCTGAGATAAAACTCTTCTATTTCCAATCCCAGTGAGCGGATCAGTGGTTGCGAGTTTTCTCAACAGATCATTTGATCTTCGGAGAGCCTTTTCGCGATCCTGTCCATTTGTCTTTCCATTCTCCTCTACCCCAAAAAGTGGTGCTTTCCGGGGATCCCTCTCAGGTGAGGCGGCTTGCTGAGAGAAGAGCTGGATGAGCTGTTGATGCTGGCGGAAGAGTCGACTCCAGTTCCTCGCCATTTCCAACCTCTGTCGGATAGATTCTGATGAAGAAAATCCTACAGAATAGTGAGCCAGCGGCGAAGGGAGATCATGCTCATTGCGCAGGATCAGAATTCTCCCTACGCTGGGAAACTGTTGAAAAAGGAGAGGAAGAAGCCCTGTTGCTGGCTCCTTTTCCATTGCGCTGTCGATGAGAACAATATCAAATTCGCCTTCACCTTCTAATAGGCCCAGCGCTTCATTTCGGTTCGATGCGGATGAGAGAGGAGACGATGGATCGAGAATCTCTGCCATTCTCTTTAGAAAAAGAGGATCATTGCTCAAAATCAATGTCTTCATTTTTTTTCAGCGTACCGCCGTTTCCCGCAAAGGTTGCGCAATGAGGAGGGAAGCAGGGAAGGCCATTCCAGCTTCTCCATCCTCACTGCTAAAGGATAGGTTCAGGCAAGTTATAAGGCGGGAACTCACCTCATACCTACCTCTACTTTGATGAAGATGCAATTTGTATACCACTTCAGGGATGGGCGTCAATGGTGAAGAATCGTGCTAAGTGTGAGTAAGGACTCATGATTTAATGGGCGTTCGAAATAGGGGGCGCAGAAGCCGCAAGTCCCTGTCTATTCTATGATCGAAATTGTGATAATATTCTGAAATACAAGGAAAGTA
>JACQJE010000037.1 GCA_016205125.1 Deltaproteobacteria bacterium
ATCAGGTATTGGGATCTCAAAAAAGCGTCCCGGAAGCAACTCACCCGACCTCCCTCGACTTTCTCAAGATTGTGCCAGCCACTAGAGACTTGGCTGGTGCGGAAATCGAATTAGTCGGTCTGATTGGGCGCGAAAATATCCTGAAAGAGGCACTCCTGGAGGTCGACAATCTCTACGACTTTATTCTGATCGATTGTCCTCCTTCTCTTGGACTTCTGACGATCAATGCGCTTACAGCGGCTCACTCGTATTTGATCCCTCTTCAATGCGAATATTATGCGATGGAAGGTTTGAGCAAGCTGATTCACACGGTAAAACTCATTCGTCAGCGGCTCAATCCCAATCTGAAACAAGAGGGGATTCTCCTGACGATGTTCGACAAGAGAAACAACCTCTGTCATCAGGTCGCTCACGAAGTGAGATCTCATTTCAAAAAGGATGTGTTTGAGTCGGTCATTCCCCGCAATGTGCGTCTCAGCGAATGCCCAAGCCATGGAAAGCCCATCATCCTCTACGACATAGGCTCTGCAGGCGCTGAGAGCTATTTGCAACTGGCCCAGGAAATCATCGGAAGGTATTGATAAGGAGATCGAACAGATGTCCAAACACAAAGCACTCGGCAGAGGCCTCTCTTCACTCATACCGGACAGCTCCACTCCGCTGCGCGACGGCGCGTATCTCCTCTGTCCCATTGACTTGATTGAGGCCAACGAGGAGCAGCCTCGACGGCATTTTTCCGAACCCCAACTGCGCGACCTCGCGCAATCCATTCACCAGCATGGGATCCTCCAGCCGATCATCGTCAAACATAATGAACAGAATAAATATACAATTGTAGCGGGTGAGCGAAGATGGAGAGCCGCCAAGCTGGCTGATTTAAAGCAGGTTCCTATTATCGTACAGGATGTTTCTGCTGACCGGGCCCTCCAGCTCGCGCTAGTCGAAAACATCCAGCGGGAGGATCTCAATTGTATTGAAGAGGCGGAGGCCTACCATCAGCTTCAGCAAAAATTCAGCCTCAAGCAGGAAGAGATTTCAGAACAGGTGGGGAAAGATCGCTCCACCATAGCAAACTACCTTCGACTCCTCTCTCTCCCTTCAGATATTCGGGAAGATTTAATCGCGGCAAGGTTAACGATGGGGCATGCTCGGGCTCTTCTCAGTTTAAAGAATCCCGAACGGGATCTTCAGAGGGTAAAAAAAATAATAGCAGAGAAGACTTTATCCGTTCGTCAGACGGAGATGTTGGTTCAGCAGTGTAACCAACCTCCGCTCGCAGAAGAGGCGCATCAACCTCCAGACTCTCCATTTTCCGGGATTGCCCAGATTGTAAAAAGCCTTTCATCCAGACTGAAGACTCGTGTAGAAGTCAAATCCCTCCCTAAGGGGGCGGGTGGAAAAATCGTCATTCACTTTCAATCCGATAAGGATCTCAAACGGCTTCACTCTTTACTCGATCCGCTATGACTTCTTACTTAGTGGCTCTTAAACAGAATGAACGATTTGATGGGACGCTCTCCCTCTGCAGCCCAGCGACAGTTGCGGGTGAAATTCATGGTCACATTCTCAGTCTTTCAGAAGTAATCATTGCATCCTCAGCCCGCATTTACGGTCTCGTGATCGCCCCTAAATTGGTTATTTTGGGTCACTGTGAAGGGACGATTGTCGCCACAGACTCCCTTGCGATCTATGGACCGGCTCATGTAAAAGGTGCGATCTATTCTCCGATCCTTTCCATGGACGATGAGGCGAAGCTCAACTGCATCTGCTGTATCGACCCCCATACGCCCCTTTCCCGTTCAATAAGTTTTTAGGACCAGTTGTTCCAAAATGTCTGTAATGTTTTTCTGTTCTTGCTTCGCCAATTGTTTCAATCGTTCGATCACTTTTTTCTGTAGGCGAAATGTCCTCATGATTTTCTTGTCTTTAGGGGGTTTGGTGCGATGATCACGCAAGGGGAGATTGCACCAAATTTTTAGCCTCTGATACGCGATACCGCGAAAGGTGGAACCCTCTGCTTTTTCTTCTGCCAGGCAATGCAAGACTTTTCCCAATTCTGGATCACTCTCTGGTTCGACATCAAAGATAAAACGATTGGAAAGTCGGATAAGGGCCGCCGGCAGGACCTCCAAAATTCGCGGCTCAACGTTTTCACCGGCCCAGATGGCGTCGCTTAGATGAATGCGCCTGTTGCCGATGTGCGGGAGTGTTTCATTTGTCTTGAGAAAACCTTTTTCGACAAGAAAAGCCAATGTTCTTCTATAACGAGGATCTTTTCTCAAGCGCTCTCTCTTTTTCGCTTCTCGTTTGATTTTCTGTAAAAGATCATTGCGTTTCATGGTCCTTCTCCAGAAAGCTTGCCAGATTTCCGCCGCTTTTCTCAATCCTCTCAATCAAAGAAGGGAATGCACCTGATGCAATTGCCTCCTGGATCAAGTGGCGGTTTCGCTCAGGTGCTTTAATGGCCTTGCTCACAAGTGCGGATTCAGGGTCTATAGTTTTCACCGCAACATTCTTGAACTCAAATAGAAGATCGATGCGACTATCAGGCGGCGCCCAGACCAAATGACTGTCTTCGTCATAGATGAAACCCTCTTCTGAAAGAATTTCTTTCATTTTAGTTTTTATCTCATGCTCCATCTGAAGAAAGGCATCCATGTCTACAGTTTGCACAAGGTGGAGCAGTGCTGAAACTCGCTCATTTGTGAGCAAGCTCATCTGACCCAGAAGGGTAATTTCCGAGCGGCTTAACAAAAGATTCCCCTCTTTTCTGCGAAGTTCATTCTGCTTCTCAATCCAATCGTCAAGTTTCTGAAAAATGCGCTGTACTATTTTGCGCATAAATACCTCCTACAACTCATTATCGCAGAAATCAAAATAAATGTAAATACACTATATTTAGCCAGTATTTCCAGCAGGTTGTATCATGTAAAGATACTGATTCTCCCTTTTTATCTCAAAATGAGATTGCCGTTTGCGGACTTCACCGTTCAGTGACCATACGCCACGGCGCTCTTTGCTGTTCGTCTGACAGACTCTTAAATACTCCTGTCAGCACTGGGTAATGACCTGGGCAATGCCTAATACACGCAAACGCCTTAGACGGCGTTTTCTGGCCGCCCCCTTTCTTGACGAATCTCGCATTCTTATGTTACTGCGAGGCAAGTTGCCCCATACACTTGCGGCGAACTTTTTCATAACCATTTCGCGGAGATCAAGACCGTGGCAGAAAACATGGTGATCAATTTCTCTCTGATCTACCAGGTCATTCTCTTCCTGATCTTTGCTCTCATTGTCAATTATTGGATTTTTCGGCCTACTCTCCGTCTTTTAGAAAAGAGGAGAATCTTGACGGAGGGGAGGGTCCGGAAGGCTGAACTCCTGCAGAACGAAGCAGATACCATCCGTCAGGAATACGAGGGGCTCTACCGGCAGGAACAGGAAGAGGCAACTCTTCGGCTCTCCCAACTGAGAGAAGCGGGGCATCAACAGCAGAGGAAAATCATTGAAGACGCAAAACAGAAAGCCCGCCTCCTTCTCTCTCAGAAGAGAGGGGAATTGAAAAGAGCCGCGAAGCTCGCAGAATCTCAACTCGATGTCGGCGGGTTGGCTGACGTCACCGTTAAATTGATCATGAAGACAAAGGGTTAATTTCCAATGTCATGGGACATCGCTTTTGGTTTTATCAATCTCTTTTCGCTCATCGCGATCCTCTATATTGCATTAAAAAAAAGGGCTGTCGTATTCCTTTCTCATCGCTCAGAGCAGATTGGCCGCGATATTGTTGAGGCTGAACAAAAGCAGGAGACGGCTGAGAGCGAACTCAATAAATATCGGAAACATTTGACTGAGTTTGCCTCAGAAAAAGGTTTTCTTTTGGAAACCTCCGAACGGGAAGGAAAACGCTATCAGGAGACAATTTTGCAACTGGCCGAGGAAGAAATAAAGCGTCTGTTTGCAGGAGCGGAACGAACCCTTTCAGCCGAAAAACAGCGGGTTTTAGAGCAATTATACATCAACACTGTAAATCGCCTGATTGACAGTACAAAGGATCGTCTCCGCAAGAAGCTGAAGGAAGAAGAGCATCAACAGCTCGTCTTCTCCTCTGTGAAAAATTTGGAGAGTTTTGCGCATGAATTATTCCATCGGGCCTAAGTACGGAAAGGCCCTTTTAAAAATAGCAAATGCGACCCAACAGGTCGATGCGATCCAACAACAGCTGAGTCTATTTATCGATCTTCTCACGAAGAACCCTCTCCTGGAAAAAACGCTCCTCTCTCCAATGTTTTCCTTATCTCAAAGAGAAGAATTGCTCCATGGGGTTACCGTCCGCCTTTCCCTCTCACCCCTCCTCTC
>JACQJE010000024.1 GCA_016205125.1 Deltaproteobacteria bacterium
AAAATAGACATTGATTATTGGACTATCTTTTCTTTTGCCATTTGGGTGAGAAGCTCAAGAAAAGATTGATCGATGGGACCGATCGTGAGATCGAGAAGAGGGTGACGGCGTGGTCCCTTGGGGCGGGAGAAGCCATGTCCCAGACCAGGCACGAGCACCACATAACAGTTCTTTTTATTCATCGTTACACAAGTCTTCTCAAGGAGAGAGGAGATCAAGAACAAGAAAAGAATGATCCGTCGCATCTGCATCATTTGTATTCCTTCATCCAGGTGATTATGAAGTCACTGAGGGCGCCATGCTACTCTCTTTCGAGAGTCTGGGCAAGGGTGTCTGGCCGACCTTGATCCACCGACTCCTCGCCCCCACCCAAGCGGGAGAGGGGCACTCCATGTTCATCTGCTCCCTAAAAAGAAGATCCCCTCCGCTCGCTACGCGAGCTGGGGATCGAGAACTGCATCGATCGTGAAGTTCTGATTTTCATGGTGAACCGTCGTGCGATAATATTGAGCCGTTTCAAAGGTATTGAAAAATTTTGCGCCAACTCCATCGAGCGAAGCGATAGCGAGAAGTACTCCTTTCTGTGCATCGGCGCTTGCCGTGGCACAGCACGCTTATCAGACTAAAGACAGCGTTGGTAACAATTGACAGCAAGAACCCTTCCCCTTACTGTGCCTACGAACAACGGTGTTAAGAGGGTCTTGATTTGTACCCTCAAATAGGGTACACTTATAAACGATGGGATAGATATGATTCGAGAGGTTGAGCTTTCACAGCAAGCAAGAAAGGACTTGAGCCGGGTGCCTGTTCATATCGCGACGAAACTTCAAGATTGGATCGAAGACGTCGAAGACAGAGGACTTGAGGAAGTAAGGAAAATAGCGGGTTATCACGATGAACCGCTACACGGAAAGCGAAGAGGGGAGAGATCGATTCGGCTCTCGAAAGGTTATAGGGCCATTTATCGAATCTACAAAGACCATGTCGAATTTGTTTTGATTGAAGAGGTAACGAAACATGAATACTAGGAGAAAAAGAAGAGGTGATGCACTCTCTTTTCTTGAGAAGACTACGGGAGGGCCGCTGACTTTTTCCAAATTAATAGAGGCGATCCGGTTGGGGGAAGAGATGAGTCAGGCAGAGTTTGCGAGAACGCTTGGTGTATCGCGTGCTCATCTCTGCGATATTGAGAAAGGTCGGCGATTTGTCAGCCCCGAAAAGGGAGCAGAGTTTGCACGTATTCTTGGCTATTCAGAAGAGCGATTTATCAAGCTTGTCTTGCAGGATCAATTAAGAAGAGCGAGGCTGGACTATAAAATTGAGATTGAAGCTACTTGACGGCGCGACCTTTGGTCTTTCTGTGAATATCTTCAAAAGGAGCTCTGCACTTGTTTTCTGGATTAGAAAAACAAGAAATCGTCGCGTTCCATAAAATCAGGCGCGATACCCAGAAGCTACAAAGTGGGAGGTGTTCTGTAAACCGGATGAGAAATATCAGAGGGGAAATCGGTAAAGAGAGGGGAGTGCTTATCCTCTCCTCCCCCTGGTGGGGGAGGACCAAGGAGAGGGGGATTGAAAATCGTGCAAAAATTTACTTTTTCACCCTCTCCCTAACCCTCTCCAATCAGGGGAGAAGGGATTTTGATGGTGGATCACGGACTGACCTTGTTTTCAAATGGATTTTGTGCAGAAATAGAGCCAACGCAAAACGGGGAGGAGTGGTTATGGCCTATCATCAGCTTTTGATGGACTGCGTCCGATGCAGCAAGCGGTTTCATATCCGATATGACGATGACGAACCTCTCCAGGAGAAGGTTGAGTTTTTCTGCCGGGCCTGCGGGACACCCCTCTTTTCCAAACTGAAACATCCCCCCCTTTCTTTTTGCCGGGATGAGAATCTGATTGCGTGGGAAAAGCACTTCTTCAACAAAGATCGGGGAGTACAAGATTACGGAAAAATCCTACACCGCGCCCCCAAAGAATAAATAAGCCATTCCTGGTTGGAAATTAAATGAAGACACGAGTGAGGGTCTCTTTGCCAAAGCCTTCAAAATTATGCCGCCTCACTAAACCGAAGAAGGAATTGCCAATGACTGGCTTGGTAAAGGCACTCATGATGCAGCTTTTGGGGTTCCCTTCTACAAAAATGTCTAATCGTTTCAGCGTCGGGATTTGGTCTCCAAATGCGGAGAGTTGATCGTAGGAATTGGCAGGCGGCTCCGCAAAGCTGAGATTGTTTTCCCTAAAGACACGTGTTGTGGCTGAAATATCCTCAGTTGCAAATACCACAGCCTGGACACCGCTGCCATTGTGCTGTTTGACGAATTCGTGGCTCTTTGAGCGATCATCTGCTGGTTCATGAATGAGAATTTTAAATGACCCTTCAGGAAGTTTGACTGCGCGGGCGCGGATACTTGCGTGATCGGAAGCAAGGTCCAACTCCGCCGCAGGCTGGAGAGAGAGTATGTCTGTATAAAAGCGGAGTGTTTTGTCCATCTCTCCCATGGAGACGTTCAGCACCAGATGGTCGACAGCGGTGAGTGGTTTTAAAGAATGGTCTGAAGCATTTTGCGAAAAGGATCTGAGCGGTTCCCGATATTGGATGAACGTATGGCGAATGGATCCGAATGTCACAGAAAGAGCCTGCCCGCGTCCCCGAGGGGTCACTGCAATTCTGGTATCGGAGAGTTTTGCGCCCCGCTTTGTCAAATGTTGGATGGTATTTTCCAGATTGTCGACTGCAAAAGCGATTTCACAGACCCCTTCTCCATGCCGTTCTGCAAATTGCCGCGCATGGGCCTTCTGACCGATTCCTTCGTGCAGAGCACAATGAACATTCCCCTGCACTAGCGAGGTGATCTCTCCGGCATCTGTAAAAAGCTGTCCGGCAGGTTGAAAACCGATGCTCTTAAATAACTTGACAGCAGAATTCAGATCCTTGGTTGCAAATGCAATAAAATCGAAAGATTTGATTTGCATTGCCGCCCTCCGTGGTTGAGACAGGTAATTGGAATCATTTGTTTAATTGCTTTAATCTATTTCATTTCCTTCAGAAATGCAAGGCATTATTTTGCCAAAAATCCACCGCCTGCTTTCAGCACATTTCCTGCGGATCCGCCATCGACCCACTCCACTCAACCATTCCGCGTCGGAGCATCCCGTCAAAGTCATGACAGACCATCTGCGTCTCTCGTAAAGGGGCTATGGAGCCGCCCACAAACTTAGCAAATGATGGCCTGGGCGGCGAAATGCAGCGCGGACTCAGGG
>JACQJE010000029.1 GCA_016205125.1 Deltaproteobacteria bacterium
CCATCTCCATAAATCGTCATCAGCATGGCTGGCCAGGGCTTTCTGAGAATGAGGTAGCCGCTTTGCCCTGGAGGGAGTTTATTCCCCTTTTCATCCACAACGTCGGCGTCAATGCCGGGGAGGGGGAGGGTTGCGGAACCGGGCTTCGTCTGTACGGCACCAGGGAAGGGAGAGATGAGAATCATCCCTGTCTCGGTCTGCCACCAGGTATCGACAATGGGACAACGGCCACCGCCAATGGTGTGGTGGTACCAGCGCCACACCTCAGGGTTGATCGGCTCGCCGACAGTCCCCAACAGGCGAAGAGAAGAGAGGTTGTGTTTCCTGGGCCATTCGTCTCCCCACTGAATGCAGGCGCGGATCGCTGTGGGAGCGGTGTAAAAGAGCGTGACTTTGTGGCGTTCAATAATATCCCAGAAGCGGTCTGGGTGGGGCCAGTTCGGTGCCCCTTCATACATGAGAAGAGTCGAGCCATTGGCGAGAGGGCCATAGACGACGTAGCTGTGCCCGGTCACCCAGCCGACATCAGCGGTGCACCAGTAGATGTCTTCATCTTTTAAATCAAAGATCCACTTTGCGGTAGCGGCAGTTCCGACTAAATAGCCGCCTGTGCCATGAACCACCCCTTTCGGTTTGCCGGTGGTGCCGCTGGTATAGAGAATATAAAGGGGGTGGTCGGAGGGGAGAGATTCTGGAGGGCAGGTTGTCGAAGCCCCAGCAACGAGGTCGTCCCACCAGAGGTCGCGCCCTTTCTGCATGGGAATATTTTCGCCGGTGCGGCGGAGCACAATGACATGCTCGACAACCACCTTCTCAGATCCGTTTGTGTAGTTGTGTATTGCAGTATCCGCATTCAATTTGAGGGGGATCGCCTTTCCACGGCGGAAACCGCCGTCAGCGGTGATAAGCGCCTTTGCCTTGGAATCGATCAGCCGCCCCCGCAGGGATTCGGAAGAGAAGCCTCCGAAAACGACGTTGTGGGTGGCGCCAATGCGCGCACAGGCGAGCAGAGCAATGGCGACTTCAGGGACCATCGGCATGTAGATGGCGACACGATCTCCCCGCCGGATACCGATCTTCTTCAGGCCGTTGGCAAAGCGGCAGACTTCGTCGTGGAGTTCGCGGTAGGTAAGCTGGCGAACTTCTCCCGGCTCCCCTTCCCATAGAATGGCGGTCTTGTTTTCGCGAGAAGTGCCTAAATGCCGATCGAGACAATTTTCGGAGATATTGAGTTCGCCGCCGACAAACCATTTGGAAAAGGGGGAATGCCACTCAAGAACCCTGTTCCAGGGTTTGCGCCAGAGGAATTTTTTCGCCTCTTTTTCCCAGAAGGCTTCCAGGTTGTCCGCCGCTTCCTCGCGCATTTGAAGCCACTCGGGACTCTTGATGGAGGCTTTAGAGAGAAACTCCTGGGATGGGGGGTAAATTTCCTTTTGCTCAGTCATGCTTCCGCTCCTTCGGCTTAGGGCTCGCGCAAAAATAATAGCGCTAATTTACTTCTGGTGGAGACGATGTGTCAATGCGGAAATTCTAAAGATTACGGACGCAACGATGGATGAAAGCAGAAGAAGGCGGCGAAGCCATCGTACCGCTCCGCCACATAGGTGTCCGTCGTAAGGACCAGGCGCGCGGTTGTGTCATTGCCGATGCGCACGATAAAGGCAGGGACAACACCGCGAGGATAATCTTGAACCAATTCCGCATAGGCATTGGATAAGAATTGCGGTTTTCGCCCATAACCGGGGTCCTGGACGTGATACTCATATCCTTCGAGGTCGACAAAGATCTCCATGAGCTGGAGTGTTGCTGCTTTGGGAGAATTCCAGACGAAACAGACAATATCATAAGAGTTGGGAGACGCAAGGTAGGTCGAAGCAGGGATCGTGTTATAGGCATAATTGGTGATCATCGGAAAGCGGTTGTCAGAGACCCGTATCAGCGCGCTCAACTGTGAAACATCAGGCAATTTTGTCCCGATCGGAGTAAAGGGTCCGAATGGAAAAGGAGGAGCAGAATTTTGAGAATCCTCGCCGCAGCCCACCAACGCGGCCACTAAACCGAGAGCGATCAAAGCAAATAGGAGATACTTACAAATATCTATAATGACAGACTTCACTGGTGTAACCCCTCTTTTTCCCTTCTACCCCCTAAAGGTGCAAGGGGTGTGCCAAAGGGGTGCTCTTTATAACATGCTGAATTCGATTAATATTTTTGAGGAGACTGCAAAGTCTCAAAAAAAGACGCAAGAAGAGAAATTGTACGTTTCTTCTACAAAGAGAGCAATTTTTAAGATAAGTCTTTAAATTTTAGATAGTTACAGGATTCAAACTCGAGGTGTTCAGACGTCTAGTTCATAGACACTTTTTGTGGAAACTCGGAGCACCTGATGAATTGCGCTCATGATGAAGCAGCCAGGTTTTCCGCTCCACGCCAAACGCATAGCCTCCCAACGCTCCAGACTGATAGATCACGCGATGGCATGCGAGCGCAATGGGGAGTGGATTCTGCTTGAGCGCCATGGCGACTGGATTTTTGCCGTTTTAGTATCTTGACAGATTAGCGCTAAAATGGTAAAAAGTAACTATGGGAACGATAAAAGAGCCCGTCAGTCAGAAAAAGGTCACTGTCTATTTGAACGCACTGCTTCATCGAGCTTTAAAATTCAAAGCGGTGGAGGTAGATAAATCGGTTTCAGATCTGATTAGTGAGGCTGTTCGTCAAAGCCTTGCTGAAGATGCTGCAGATCTTGCTGCCTTTGCAGAAAGAGAGCGGGAATCGAATCTGAGTTTTGATGCAGTATTAAAAGAGCTCAAGGCGAGTGGTAAAATATAATCTCCTCATCAAACCATCCGCACTCAAAGAAATAAAACAACTCTCCAAAAAAGAGCTTGCCAGGATAACTCAGAAAATTCGAGAGCTTGCGGAAACGCCCCGTCCAATGAACTCCGAGAAGCTCTCTGCTAAAGAGCAATATCGCATCCGACAAGGCGATTATCGCATACTCTATTCTATCGATGATGTTGAGAAAACTGTGATCATTGTCAAAATTGCACACAGGAGAGAGGTGTATCGGTAATATCACAAGGGCGAAGGTGTTAACTTTGGGCATTTTTCTCATCTCCAGTATTCAGCCAAATACTCTTGCTTCAAGCAATCTTCTTAGACACGATGTGATACTCATATCCAAGAATACGCAGAATATTTAGCAATACATCGAAACTCATTTTCGCCGTGCCGATACCAGATTCAATTTGAGCAATACGACTTTGTGATACGCCAACTTTTTTCGCAAGCTCTTCTTGAGATAATTCACATTTATTGCGCTCATCCACAATGCGACGAATCAGTTTCTGCTTTTCTCTTACCTCGACAGGATTAATTTTCAGCATCTTCGCCAATGCTTCAATACTCATTTCTTTCCAAGGCATTTCACACCTCCCTTATTCGTTTTAAAATGAGGTCGATCTCTTTCTTCGGAATCTCTTGCGTCTTTTTTCTGATCGCATGGAGAATATAAATGGCCGATCCTTTCTTGATGAAATAAAACACCCTCACTTGCCCCATTTTGTCCCCAAATCGGAGCTCATGGAGCCCAGAACAAATACTTGCTAAATTTCGACTCAACGGCATCGACAAATTAAAACCCTCTACCAACAAAGAAATCGCATCGTAAAAATCAGACCTCGTCTCCTCAGACAACTCCTTCAAAAATTCCTCGACAGGGCTTCTGCCAGACATCGTCCGGTAAAATCTGACCTTCATAAGCAGAGTATAAGCTATAACTAATTATTAGTCAATACTAATCTTCGGGGCTAGATAGCAGCTTTGAGTCCCGCCATGACGACAGCCGGTTCACCGCGGAATCCATTTTCAATAATCCTCTGATCGAGGAGATTCGACCCTTTGAGAAAGATCTGGCTCTCTTCACTCACCCGGTATGTCAATGCGGCATCCAGTTTAAAGTACGGCTCCCCTGCCACGTGCAGAGGCTGATAGAGAGGCGCGGGATAGAGGAGCTGTTCTTCTTCTCCTTTGTAGGTGAGGCGCATCAGTGAAGAGAGGCGTTTCCACCCCTTCCATTTGAGCTCGACACCCCCTGAATGATCTGGAACCCCCTCCACGCTTTCACCGTCGGCATGACGAGCATGCGTCAACGTGTAGAAAAGTCTGCCCGAAAGTGTGGGATGGAGCTCGTGGCCCCATTCTGATTCGATTCCAATCGACCGAAGACCGGGGCCATTTTCATAGTGGGATCGATAACGAATGGCATCCCAAATTCGCTGATCGAAAAAGGTGAGCTGAAGAAGCGTCTTCTCATCAAAGAGAGACTGTTCAATCCCCGCATCCCAGCTGAGTGATTTTTCCGTCCGAAGCGCGCTGTTTCCGACGATCTCTTCTGCACCCTTTGCGGTGCTCATCCCATAGAGTTCGTAGAGCGAAGGGGAGCGGCTCCCGCTGGCGATGTGAGTGCGGAGTCTGGTTCCCCAGTTATTGAGGAGATAAGAGGCGCTCAAATCGCCGCTCGCGAGAGTGGAAAAACGCTCTGGAAAGGTGAGCCGGACGCCTGGAACGAGGAGAAACGGTACCGGGAAGGGACGAATTTGATCCTGCGCAAACAGGGCGTTGGAGTACTGCGAGAATCTCCCCTTCTCCCCTCCCCCTTTGACCTCTTGTTCCAACGCCTCGCGTTCATGTTCATAACCGAAAGTGACGAGGTGATGCCTGCTGGGAGAATAGTTCAGCTGATATTCGCCATGGTAGAGGTTCCCACGGAGACCGAGTTCAGAATCAAATCCACTTCCATCCGGGTCTTTCATCGCGACAAAGCGCCTGTCGGAATGAACTCCGTTGAAGCGAAGGCTCTGACTCCATCGATCTGATCCCTCATGCCGCAGAGACCCTCCCAAAAAGAAGAGTGAGCCGGTACGATAATCGTTTGGATCATCTGGAGCGGGAATGATACTGCCATGCTCAACAACCGGATCCTTGTTGAGCTGTTGGCGCACCTCAAAGCCTCGAATCTGAAGATCTGCCTTAAGTTCAGGTGTCAGTCTGGTACTGCCAGAGAGGCGATAAGATGTATTTGCATAGTCATCGTGGCCGTCAATCCCACTCGTATCGAGGCGGCTCAAACCTCCGGAATAGTGAAAAGAACGGTGGCCGCCGGAAAGAGAAAGCGCTTCCCGAAGGGTCGAGAGAGAGCCCCCTTCTACTTCGATGCCAAGAACCTCTTTTTGTCCCCGCCGATGAGGAATCAGGGAAATGGCGCCTCCCGTTGCGTCCGATCCATACAGCATGGAAGAAGCGCCGCGCATGACTTCCAGAGCGGCGATGTCATCCATGACGAGATCGCCCATGATCCCTGCCGCGTCCCCTTTGGGGGCTGAGGGGTCCCGAAGAGGCATGCCATCAAGGAGGAGTTTGGTGTCATGGGCGCGAAGCCCCCTCATCCGAATCGAGACGAGTTGTCCCTTTCCACCCAACTGCTGTGCGCGAACCCCTGGAAGAGTCTGAAGGAGTTCGGGGAGGAAATGACCTTGGGAGAGGGAGAGCTCTTCTTCGGAAAGGAGTGAAAAGGAGTGGCCAATCTCCGCGAACGAAGTGGGGATGCGGGCAGAGGTCACCTCCAGCGGCTCAAGTCGAAAATCGAGATGGGAGGCGTTTATATCCTCGCCTGACTCTGCCGATACTCCCTGCGTAAAAAGCTGAAAAAGAGAAAATAAGAAGATAACGCGGTAGAATGATGTCATCTCGGACTCCTCTTGCTCGAGAGTGAACCTGGAAGGTAGTCGGACTTATGGGAAAACGCCCAATACCGTTGCGGCACAGTGCTGGAATCACACCAGCTTCCCCTGTTCCAGGCTAACGTTGGTTGACAATAATGATCTGAAGACGTTGTGTCAATAGGCTGAAAAGTTTAGAAAGAGAAATGGAGGGGAAGATGGAACCAGAGTTTCCGAGCCGGAAGATTCAGTGGCAGTTCGTGGCCATTTTTTATGGATTTTTCATTCTTGCGGCATACGCCTGGGTCTCTTTTCAGAAGGGGAGGACTTCCCCTCTCTTTTTCAGCGCAACTTCAAGAGTCGATTTAATTCGGGATTCCCTTTTGGGAGTTGGAACAGCAGTGGTTGTTGTTTTGCTTTCGCAGGCAATCCGCACGAAATGGGAATGGTCAAAGCGCCTCGAAGAAGAGTTTGAAAAATTGCTCTGCCCCATCGATCTCCCCACCATTGCGTGGGTTTCGCTCTGGAGTGGCTTTGGGGAAGAGATCCTCTTTAGGGGGGCAATGCAGCCGGTTCTCGGACTGGTTCTGACGAGCTTCATTTTTGGATTGTTTCACTTCCCTGTGCGCCGCCTGCTCCTCCCCTGGACATTGATGTCGATCCTCATTGCCTTTATTCTCGGGGGGCTCTTTGCATTCACGGGAAATCTTCTCGCTCCGGTTCTCTGCCATTTCACCATTAACTTTGCGAATCTCTCCTTCCTGAAAGCGCGTTACGACAAGAAAAGGGGAGAGCTCAATTTTTCCTCCAGCGAATCCGATGATAAAGGAAGTGATGATATGACAATGCCAAAATAGGAACTTGTCTGACAGAAGGTTGCATGATGATGAAGCTCAAGAAGACAATAGAATTGATCTGTAACACCAATGAAATCCAAAA
>JACQJE010000022.1 GCA_016205125.1 Deltaproteobacteria bacterium
GAACGCTTTTTTCGACCGAGAACGAAGTTGCAATATCTTGCAGCCGGCCGCAGTAGATTGTCATTTCCGGATGAACACTAAAAGGCAAAGACAAAATACTTGCGGCTTGCCGCGTGGGGAGGTGGAATTTTCAGATGAACACTCAATTCAAATACGAGATGATTGCGGCCGGCTGCAAGACATTGCAGCTTCCTAAATCCATCGTCAAAATCCCCTCCCCCTTGATGGGAGAGGGTTAGGGTGGGGGTGAAAAGATGTCTCAGCGTACCAAAAGGAGTTACGACAATGAATCGAAATAAATTTACTCTGTTCCTTCTTATAGCAATTGCACTTCTTGTTCCGCTCTCTGCCTGTAAGAAAAAAGGAGAAGAAAGGGGGGCGGGACAGTCGGTGGTGAAAGAGGAATTTGCGAATACTTTCCGTTATCGGTTGAGAAGCGAGCCCCCAAGTCTTGACTGGTCCCTGGCGACAGACAATGTCTCTGCTGAAATCCTCTTTAACATCATGGACGGCCTTCTTCACTATGACAGCAACCTGTACCTGCAGCCTGCCTTGGCAGAATCGTGGGACATTTCGCGTGACGGCACCGAATATACCTTTCACATCCGAAAAGGAGTAAAGTGGTCTGACGGCGTCCCTCTCAAAGCCCAGGATTTCGTCTACTCCTGGAGAAGACTGCTCGACCCCGGGACGGGCGCCGAATACGCCTATTTCCTCTACGACATCAGGGGGGCAAAAGAATATAACCTCGGTCAAACCAAAGACCCTTCAGCCGTTGGCATCTCCGCCCCCAATGACGAGACACTCGTTGTCAAATTGAATCATTCTGCCGCATACTTTCTCCACATCCCGACTTTCTGGGTCACCTTCCCCCAGAGAAAAGATATCGTTGAAAAGCGGGACGTACAGTGGCCAGAACCAGGGCATATTGTCACGCTCGGCCCCTTCCTGCTCAAATCGTGGGAACATGACTACAAGATCGTCCTCGAAGCGAACCCCCATTATTATAAGGGGAGAGTCGCGATCGACCGAGTCATCGCCTATATCATGAATGAAGATTCTACTGCTCTCTCCCTTTACGAAAATGGAGGGCTGGATGTTTTAAAATACTTCCCCGCGCAGGACATTCCAAGGTTGAGCAGTCGATCTGACTTTGTGCAGTTCCCCTTTCTCCGCGGTTATTATTACGGCTTCAATGTCAACAAACCGCCATTCAACGATAAGCGGGTACGACAAGCATTCTCTCTCGCCATCGACAGAAGCGAGTTTCCGAAGATCCTGAAAGGAAACCAGATCCCTGCGACATCGTGGATTCCCAAGGGGATGCTCGGCTACGATACTGAAATCGGGCTCGGGTTTGACGCTGAACGTGCCAAAAAGCTCCTCGCCGAAGCAGGCTATCCCAACGGACAGAACTTTCCGAAAGTCACGATGGAATACGACACGCGGGAAGACAACAAAGTGATCGCAGAGAAACTTCAGGAGTTCTGGAAAAAGCAGCTCAATGTTCAGATCGACATCTCCAATCAGGAGTGGAAGGTCTACCTCAAGAGACTTCAGACGGATGCTCCTCCCCTCTTCAGACTCGGATGGGGTGCCGATTATCCCGATCCTGATAACTTCATGAATCTCTTCACCTCAACAAGCGGCAACAACCAGACTAACTGGAAAAACGGCGAATATGACGCGCTCATTGCCAAGGCCGCCGCAGAACTCTACGAGGCCGAAAGAGTCAAACTCTACCGCCGGGCACAGGTGATCCTCACCGAAGAAGAGGTGCCGATCATGCCGCTCTTCATCGAGGCTCAGAATATGCTCGTTCATCCGCGGGTGAAAAATTTCAAGCCAAACGCAATGGCGATCCTGCAGATCAGGGACGTGCGCCTCGATAATCGCGCAGTGCAGGTCAAGAATGAATAGATGAAACGACGGCGGGCTTTCAAAATTGCAATGCGTCAAAATGTCATCACGGGCCGCGTTCAAAAACATCCGAGAGGCTTTGGCTTTTTCATTCCAGACGATCGTGAACTCCCCGACCTCTATCTGAGTAAGACTCAAACCCTCAATATCATGGACGGAGACCGGCTGGCTGTCGTTCAGGTTTCGAGCCGGGGGGGCCGTGTGCGCGCAAAGATCGTAGAAGTGATTGAGAGGCGCACACCCTTTATTGTCGGTACCTTTGAATCGGTCGGGAGCCGCACGTTTGTCCGCCAATTGGGACATGACGACACTGTCAGTTTAAGGGACCGTATCCATATTTCTCCAAAAACGAGGGGCGAAGCCAAAGACGGAAATATTGTGGTGGCAGAGATCACCCAATACCCGCAACAGGGCCATGGTGCGGAAGGGATAATCGTCCGCGTCATCGGGCAGAAACATGATCCCGCCATCGATACGGAAATTATCATTGCCAAATATCAGCTCCCCAGAGATTTTTCCTCTCAAGCAACAGAACAAGCTATGGAAGCAAGCCTCCAGCCAATCGAAAAAGAGATTGAACAGCGAGTCGACTTGAGAGGTATCCCAACGGTCACCATCGATGGTGAATTTGCGCGCGATTTTGATGACGCGGTATCTGTAAAAAAGCAGACAGATGACCAGGGGAGAAAATTTCTTCGGCTCTGGGTCTCTATTGCCGACGTCAGCTTCTACGTCTCGCCCAATACCCCATTGGATGAAGAGGCGCTGGAGCGCGGCAATAGCGTCTATTTTCCAGACACAGTGCTTCCAATGCTCCCTGAAATCCTCTCGAATGATATCTGCAGTTTGAGACCTCGCGAAGACCGGCTCGCCATGACCTGTGAAATTGACTTTGATCCTGCAGGAAATGTCCAACGCTGCGACATTTACGACAGCGTCATTCATAGCGATGCGAGACTGACTTACACCCAGGTTCAACAATTTCTGGATAGAGAAGTGACCGATTCAGAGTTGGGTCTCCCGCCGGAAGTGGGGGAGATGCTCCCCCGCCTCCATCGCCTCCACCTCCTCCTTCGGGCTCAGCGCATCTCCCGAGGAAGTCTCGATTTCGATCTTCCAGAACCGGAGGTGATTGTCGATGCCAGGGGGAAAACAGAAGATATCGTCAAAGCAGTGCGCTATCCCGCGCACATGATCATCGAAGAGTGCATGATCGCAGCCAATGAAGCGGTGGCACGTCACCTCACAAAGGCAAAATCCCCCTGCCTCTACCGCATCCATGATGCCCCTGATCCCGGTAATCTCGACGGCATTCTGTGCCTGGCAGCCACACTCGACTTTCACTATGACTTAAATCTTCCCATCCACGATCTCCTTCAGCAACTCCTCCAGCAGAGTCGCAATACCCCCTATGAAAGCGCCTTTAATTATTCACTTCTCCGCTCCATGAAGCTGGCTGTATATGACATTGAAAATATTGGACATTTCGGTCTAGCCTCCACTCACTACTGTCACTTCACCTCCCCCATTCGAAGATATCCCGATCTCATGATTCATAGGTTATTAAAACAACTCAAGAATCGCCCCTCTCCTTCCGATTCTAAAAAGAGGGGAATGGAGCAGGAACGCCTTTCAATCATGGCGAGGCACTGTTCAGAACGCGAACGCGTGGCCGACAATGCGGAGCGCGAAGTCGTGGCGCTGAAGAAAGCCGCTTTCATGAAAGATAAGGTTGGCTATACCTTTGCGGGAACCATCACGGGCGTCAACAGCGTTGGGCTCGTCGTTCAACTCGACCCGCTCTTTGTCGAAGGGGTGGTTCCTCTCTGGACTCTGCCGAGAGACAACTGGCGCCCCGACAACAGCTACGTTCTCCTTCGCGGACAACGAACGGGAAAAAGATGGTGCCTGGGTCAGAAAGTACAAGTGAAGGTCACGCGCGTCGATCTCGACGTAAGAGAGATCGATTTTCAGATCGAAAGCGTTCTGTGAAAATACGACCAAGGGTGTCCAGCATGTTCCTTCGGGGGACGCTTAGACGCAAACCACAACGATACGCCACTTTTACAGCCCTAAATGCAGACAGAGGTGAGAAATAGGGTGGAGATTATCAGACTCGGGACAAACATCTGGAGCACCGTTAAAAACATCGGCCGCGTCAAAACAATCGCGACCACAATGGCCAAACATGGCCTGGCCACAGTTGCAGAAAAGCTTGAGCTGAATAAAGTGGCCCGCATCCCCTCAAAAGTAAAGAAGAAGAGCGAAAAAGAAGCAGCCAAATTTACGCTCCCTCAGCGGCTCCGGATGTGCTTTGAGGAGTTAGGGCCAACGTACGTCAAATTGGGCCAGCTGCTGAGCATGCGCCCCGATCTCATCCCACCCGATTTCATCGCCGAATTCCAGCTCCTCCAGGATACCGTCTCGCCTTCCCCTTTTGCCGCCATTAAGAGAGCGATCGAAACTGAAATCGGAGGCCCGCTGGAGGACCACTTCAAAGAATTCGATCATAAACCTTTTGCCTCAGCCTCCATCGCCCAAGTTTACAAAGCGGAGCTGAGAGACGGAACCGCCGTCGTCGTTAAAGTCCAGCGACCCCATATTGAAGGGATCATCGAGGGGGATGTTCAGATCCTCGAACTCCTCGCCTCCCTCATGGAGCACTATCTTCCAGAGCTCCGCGTCTTCAATCCGACAGGGATTGTCAAAGAATTCGCAAAAACGATCCGCCGCGAACTCAATTTCAAATTTGAAGCGAACCATATCAACCGGATCGCCAGGAACTTCGAAGGGGACGCCCGCCTCAAAGTCCCAAAGGTCTTCTCAGAATATTCGACTGAGCGGATCCTCACCCTTGAGCAGATCGACGGTATCCGAATCACAGACATCGCAGCTCTCAAAAAAGCCAATATCGACCCGGCACTCATCACCCACACCGGGGTGCAGGTCTTCTACAAAATGATGCTCATTGATGGGCTCTTTCACGGGGATCTCCACGCGGGAAATATCTTTGTCACAGGCCCTGAAACCCTGGCACTCGTCGACTTTGGGATTGTCGGATATCTCTCCAGACAACTGCGAGATTCGATCGCCAACATTTTCCTCGCTCTCGTCGAAGAAGATTATGAGACACTAGCCTGCGAGATGCTCGAAATCGGCCGCCCCAGAGGGAGCATCAATATGGAGCACCTCCAGCAGGGAATTCGCGATATCGTCGAGCCCTATTACGGCCTTTCCCTCAAAGACATCAACGTCGGCCGCCTCCTAATTGATGTCACCCTGGAGGCAAGCAGGCACTCCCTCCGCGTCCCCCGCGATGTCATGCTCCTCTCCCGCGCCCTTCTCACGCTGGAAGGGACAGGTCGTATCCTCAACCCAGACTTCAATCTCCTCGAAGAGATGTCCGATTTCTCCAAAGTCCTCGTACGCGACCGCTACAGCCCAGAACGTATCATCAAGGATCTCATCAGAATCGTCCGCGATGCCAACTCTTTGCTGCGCGTCATGCCGCGCCAGCTCAAGCAAATCCTCAACAAGCTCGCGGCAGAGGAATATACGCTCGGAGTCTCAATCGAGGGCCTGCCGCGCTCTATCCAGCGGCTTACGATCAGCCGCCACATTCAGACCGGCGGCATCTTCGCCTCTGCCCTCATCCTTGCCAGCACAGCATTCATCATCTCTGAAACCGAACCGTACGTCTTCGGCGTCTCCGCCTGGGGTCTCGGCGCCCTCCTGCTCGCCTTTTTTCTCAGTACGACCCTCTTCTGGATTGCGTTCTGGTATCGAAATTAGTGTTCATCCGGAAAGAGTGATCTGCTGCGGCCAGCCGCAAGGTTTAATTTGACAAGCGGCTGAAAGTCGCTATAAAGCGGCATGTCTGAGACCCTTTTATGGCAAACCACATAGATGAAACTCTCGATTCAGGAAATTCTCACAAGAAAAGAGCTCTCCATCATCGATGTCCGCACGCGACAAGAGTATCTCCAGGGATCCCTCAGCCGTGCCGTTTCTTTTCCCCTCTTTGACGAAGAGGAACGGGCGAGAATTGGCACACTCTATAAACAGGAAGGCCGCGTTCCAGCCACGCAAGAGGCGTACGAGATCATTGCGAACAAAATGCCCCATTGGCTCGATGATCTGACGAACAAAATCAGGGGGAGAAAAGTTGCGATAATGTGCTGGCGGGGGGGAATGCGGAGTGAATCGGTCGTGACCCTGTTAAGGGCGATTGGCTATGAAGCGGATCAAGTTGAAGGGGGTTACAAGGCATATCGCGGCGTAATCCTCTCCTGTCTTGCTTCCTGTTTTGCGAAAGATGTTTCTGTGCGAAAGCTCATTACCCTTTATGGACTGACGGGGACAGGAAAAACACTCATTCTGAAAGAACTGCAAAAGAGAGGACTCCCTGTGATTGATTTGGAAGGGCTCGCTAACCATCGGGGATCGGCATTTGGCCATATTGGGCTAGGGGAACAGCCGACACAGCAGTGGTTTGAAACACGGTTGTTTGACGCAGTGCGGGAATTCGAGCAATCCCCCTATCTCTTTGTAGAAGGAGAGAGTCAGCGAATCGGATCGCTCTTTTTGCCGGCTCATTTCATGGAGTCAATGCAGAGGGGATATAAGATCTTCATTCGCTCTTCGTTAGAGAAAAGAACAGAGCGAATTCTCTCAGAGTATTTTCCAACCCATTCTGATCCAACTCCTTTTCAGAGATCCATTAAGGCAATCGAGCGACGGCTCGGCTTACAGCTCGCTTCTGAGCTTCATCAGATGCTGGAGCGAGGAGAGGTGAAAGAAGCGGCGGCACAACTCCTGGTTCATTACTACGACAAATGTTACGACCATGCGCGTAAAGGGGATAAGATGAAGTTTGATTTCGGGGTGGATCATGAAGAAACAGAAGAAACAGCAAACCACATTGAGCGTTGGCTAAGTTATTGTTGGACGGGCCCTTAGACAGAGCAGCCGCTTCTCGTGAGAACTGGTCAGGAGATGGACAAATTTAATCCCTTCGCCCAATAAGTGGGTACCTTTATACTGCTTTAGGCTTCCCGCTCCTCAAGTCTCCAAGGACCGACCGAAGCAGGCATGCACACCGCCGTAAGGAAAGGCCCCCATAAATTATCTGTAGGATAAGTTTTCTTTTCTCCTACACCGCCCTCACACAGCAAGCGGCTGCTCCACTTTGTATTATAACATTTGCGGGAAAGATGCGAAAGGGATAATTACAGATTTTAAAAAGTTATATTGACATCTCGCAAGTGTGCTGGAACAATAGTATTTATAAAGAGTTAAACGTGGAGCCGCTATGCAGAAAACTCTTCTGATGATCGAGAAGAGCGAATTCATGTCAAAAATTGTAGCGCTCATGCTGGAGGGGCTCCCCTACCGCGTTGTGTATGCATCCACTCTGCAGGGGGGGCTCGAAAAGGCTGAGGGGGAAGTTTCCACACTGCTGATCGATGTCCGTCTCTTAGATGGAAAGGAGCTCCCTGCTACCCTGAGTGAACTTCATGCCATCCCGCCTCTTAAGCGAACACGAGTGGTCATCACGCATACAAAGGCCCTGCCGCTGGACTATCAGGAGACGGCTCTTTCGCACAACGCGTCAACCCTCAGGAAGCCGTTCACACAGGAAAAGCTGAAAGAGGCGATTGAAATCCCGTTTATAGAAGAACTGATGGAGCATTCTTCCCTGCAAGACGAAGTGCAGGCGTTCTTTCCATCGGCTGGAGCGCCGATCTTATCCCCTGCTGCGATTGAACAGATCGTGCGGGAGGTTTCTCAGGAAGTGGTGAAGGAAATTTCGCGCGACATTGTCGCTTCTATCGCGCCGCAAATTTTGAAAGAAGCCGTTAAGGAATTGCTGACCACTCCGCCAGTAAAAGCGCCTTTATCTCCGACCTCTCGGGAAAAACTGAAGTTATAGAGATTTCGCAGAAATGCCATTTGGTCAACCCCTCATTCATAAAGTCACACTCAACTCCACCAATACGTTCCTTAAACATCTGGCAGGAAAAGGGGTTCCGGAAGGAACTTTGGTGTGGGCTGACTCGCAGACAGGCGGAAGAGGACGATACGGAAGGGAATGGCACTCCCCGAAGGGAAACCTTTACGCCTCTCTCCTGCTCAAGCCGCTCAAGAGAAGCGATGAGTCGATTCCTCAGATTTCACTCCTCGCTGGCATTGCAATGGCGGAAACATTGGAAAAAGTATTCCATAGAAACTTTCCCCATCCGCAAATTGGCCTGAAATGGCCCAATGACATCTACCTGAACCGTAAAAAGTGCGGCGGCCTTCTCTGTGAGATTGAACCGATCCATCGCGATGAACCCTGCGTCATTGCAGGGCTCGGACTCAACGTCAATTGCCGCACCTTCCCCCCCGCTCTCTCTCACGCTACATCCCTTTCCGCTGAGACGGGAAAAAAGTTTGACTTATCGCACCTTCTCCTCGAATGGTGCTCTATTTTTCAGGAACTCTACGAGATATGGCAGAGAGAAGGATTCGCATCCAGTCAAAAA
>JACQJE010000045.1 GCA_016205125.1 Deltaproteobacteria bacterium
GCTCTTCTTTTGCGGGTTCATCGACCTCAAAAGAACAGTCAGGAGCCGATCCATTTTGCGAGCTGTTTGGGAGCCTTTCTAATTTTGAGAGGAGCGGTTGTAAAAGATCAGCGAATTGCCCCTCTTCTTGCTTTTTGTCATCTTTGTTCGTTTCTTCCTCTTCTATGGCGCGAGCAAAGAGCCTGAAGAGCTGGCCTTCTGCTCCCTTCAGTTCGAGGCGATCACCATTCCCTTCAAATGCAAAATCCTCCATATAGCCGCTCTTGGGTCCATCTTTCTCCGCAACATTGTAGAGGCGCTCCTGCCCGTTCGCATCTTTGACCGTCTCCCAGTTGTTGCCGCTCTTTCGGTAGATTTTTCCTCCCTCTTTTCGAATGGCATAGATGGAGCCATCAAACTGCTTATAGGGTGTATTGGGATTGCGGAAGAGGAGAAAACCTTCGTTGAGTGCGGCGGTCGTATTCTTGTCTAATGCATCAATATCGTTTCCGTATCGCGCAAAGGAAGGCTCACTTTTGTTTCCTAATGCGATGCGTGCTGATTTGCCAAAGGGTTCATTGTGAGTTCCGATAGAGGTTTCTGCAATATTCTGAAGGATAGCAGTAGATTCGGGAGAGTTGATTTTACCTAAGGCTTCAATGGCTGCTAACCTCACAAGAGGGGTCTCTCCGGCAATATTGCCTGCGCGCCATTTGAGAGCCGCAATGGCACTCGGATGAGACCTTCCAATCTCCCCTAACAATTCGTATGCCTGGCTCCGAACCTTTTCTGTGGTTACGTCTCCCACCTTGCTCAATTCTTCTATTACTTCATTATCTCCCCCCTTGCCCAATGCAACGATGCGCTGTTTCTCACTCTCAGTAAGTTGACCTGTATAGAGTTTTCCGACGAGACGGTACGCTTCCGATGATTGTGTTCTCCTGAGGTGTTCTGCCGCGATACGGGCGCCAGACGATGTTGGATTGAGTGCCTCTCCCGTCCGCTCATCGGGAGAGTGCTTCTGCCCCTCCTGATGAGAGTTGAAGGCGCTGTCGCCGACATAGAAAAATCTTTTCGCGTCTTCAACGCCATCAATTTTCTCGGCAAAACGGGGGAGCATCCTTTCTCTGCGGCGGGTCAGTTCTGCAATGTTCATTTCAATGGAGGGATCTTTTGCGGGATTGAGGTCTGCCTGCGAGCTTTCCATAAAGTATTTGCGGTCTCCCCCTGTCGAACTATAACCTGCCGTGCGCGGCATCAGAATGCGAAAGGTATCGCGGTTTTTGTCAAACCCGGAAATGGGATAGCGGGTAACAGCGTGCCAGTTTTTATCGTAGACCTCAATATAGGGATCCCGGTCCGGGTTGAATTCCCAGAGGTTCCCCTTTGTCTTGTCGGATTGAAGCCGATGGTCAAAGGAATAAGCGAGATCGGGGTAGAAATAAGTATTCCTGGCCTTCTTTTTTAATTCGTCCATGCTGGAGGAACTCCATTCTGCTCCATACGGGGCGTCGATTTCCCGTTTCCAAACTTCGTAGGAGTCCCCCTTTTGAATCACCCAGAACTGAGTTTTCCCAATCTTATATTTTGGACTGTAGTTATAGTTGAGACCGGTGCTGGGCGGCGCCGGATTCGGCGTCTCCGCAAAAAGCGCGGAGGCGTGGATGGTGAGGGAGAGTGCGACGAGAGAAAAGAGCGCTGAGATTGTCTGTTGTTTTCTTTGAATTGACATTTTCCAAGGCCCTCAAGTCAGTAAAAAATGAAAAAATTTTGCTTAAGCCAATAGGATTTTGGAGACAGCAAAAGGGGAGCCCTCTGTCCCAAGAAAAGAGAAATGCAATCCACATGCCAGGTGATGTGACAAAAATAAAAGGGGTATTTTAAGGGGTTAGGGGCGATCTCTCTTTGTTGTATCGATCTTTGCCCGACTTATTTCTTGACAACCGGGGTGGAAAAGCGGGGGCGAGTTGAGATGAAACAATGCGAAATCAGAGCAAAAAAGAGGAATGAGAGCGGGACAATTGGATTCATAATCACTGTCCAGAAACTTTGCAGGCCGTATTATTTCACATTAAAATTATTAAAAACATAATAATATCATCCAATTATGACTTAAATCGTCCAATAGTGCCGGACAATCTTTACTTTACATAACCTTAATATCTATGCTATACTACAGTTGAGTTGAGGTTAAACTTTTTGTAGGGAATTCAACTCATCGATTGCTCGCGAACAACTCTGTTCGAGAGCTTCTGCTCTTGCAATAGAGCAATAGTTTCTCAATCGATGAGTTGAATTTTTTTTGCCTGCACGATACGATGAGAAAAACTCATCTCGATAGATTTGATTCTCACTCATTGAAGGCCTTCAGTGATGATACAAAATCTTCTTACGAAACTCTTCGGCAGTAAGAATGAGCGGGAGCTCAAGAAGCTAACGCCATGGGTGGAGCGCATCAATGCTCTGGAACCCGCTCTCAAACAACTCTCCGATGACCAGCTCAGAGCGAAGACGGCAGAATTTAAAGAGCGGGTTGGGCGCGGAGAGGCGCTTGAGAGTCTTCTCCCTTCAGCTTTCGCGGTGGTGCGAGAGGCGTCTGTTCGCACGCTCAGGATGAGGCACTTCGATGTCCAGTTGATTGGCGGAGTTGTTTTGCACCAGGGGAAGATTTCCGAGATGAAGACGGGGGAGGGGAAAACATTGGTCGCGACCCTTCCGGTCTATCTGAATTCTTTGATGGGCAAGGGTGTTCACGTCGTTACTGTCAACGACTATCTGGCCAGGCGGGATGCTGAATGGATGGGGCAAATTTATCAATTTCTCGGCCTCTCTGTCGGAAAGATTGTGCACGGCCAAAGTGACATGGAGCGGAGGGAAGCCTATGCGTGCGATGTCACGTATGGGACAAATAACGAATTTGGTTTTGATTATCTTCGCGACAACATGAAGTTTTCGCTCGACCAATACGTTCAGCGGGAGCTTTTCTACGCCATTGTGGACGAAGTCGACAGCATCCTGATTGACGAAGCGAGAACACCGCTCATTATCTCTGGTCCTGCAGAAGAGTCGACGGAAAAATATTATCAGATCAACAATCTCATCCCCGCTCTTCACAAAGAGGCCGATTACACAGTTGACGAGAAGGCGCATTCCGTCATGCTCTCAGAGGAGGGGGTCGCGAGATTAGAGGAGCGGCTCGGTATCGATAACCTCTATGATCCGCGCCACATCGATACACTCCACCATATTCAGCAGGCGCTGAAAGCTCATGCTCTCTTTAAGCTCGATGTCGACTATGTCGTCAAAGAGGGGAAGGTGCTCATCGTCGATGAATTTACCGGACGCCTCATGCCGGGCCGCCGCTATAGCGATGGACTTCATCAGGCATTAGAGGCGAAGGAACATGTCAAAATTGAAAATGAGAACCAGACACTGGCAACCATTACTTTCCAAAATTATTTCCGCATGTACAAGAAGCTGGCGGGCATGACCGGTACAGCGGACACTGAAGCGGAAGAATTTCATAAGATCTACAAACTCAACGTTGTGGTGATCCCGACCAATGAACCGATGATTCGGACGGATCACCACGATCTCATTTACAAAACGGAGAGAGAGAAGTTTGAAGCGGTGATCCGGGAGATTGAAGAGCTGAACACTCTGGGGCGCCCGGCTCTGGTCGGGACCGTTTCGATTGAGAAGTCCGAGCGGTTGAGCTCGATGCTCAAGCGCAAGGGGATTTCTCATCACGTCCTCAATGCCAAGTATCATGAGAAGGAGGCGGAGATTATCGCTCAGGCAGGTCAGCCTAAAGCCGTGACGATTGCCACAAACATGGCGGGGCGGGGGACGGACATCGTGCTCGGTGAAGGAATGGCCCCCTTGGGCGGGCTCCACGTCGTTGGGACGGAGCGGCACGAGGCGAGACGAATCGATAATCAGCTGAGGGGTCGTTCAGGTCGGCAGGGGGATCCCGGTTCCTCTCGTTTTTATCTTTCTTTGGAAGACGATCTTCTGCGCATTTTTGGTTCTGAACGGATCGCCAAAATGATGGAGACCCTCGGCATGGAAGAGGGTGTTCCGATCGAGCATAAATGGCTGACGAAAGCAATTGAAAATGCCCAGAAAAGAGTAGAAGGGCGAAACTTCGACATCCGCAAGCACTTGATTGAATATGACGACGTGATGAACACGCAGAGAGATGTCATTTACTCGATGCGTCGCGAGGTGCTCGGCGGTGGAGAGAGGACTCGCGCTCTCTTCCTGGATATGCTCAACGAATATTGCCACGATCTTGTCAATCGGTTCGCTCCTGAAAAGACCCCTCTCGAAGAGTGGGACTGGGAGGCTTTGACAGAACATCTGCAGTCTAATCTTGGCCTCAGGATGAGTTTTGGTGAGGAAGTGCGACGGCAATACACGCGGGAGACCCTCGTACAAGAGATCGATGAGAAAGCAATCGCCAGGTACAACGAAAAAACGGCTCGTTACGGGGAAGCGGTCATGGCGGAGCTTGAGAAGTTTCTCATGCTCCATGTGATCGATACCCTTTGGAAAGAGCACCTTCTCGACATGGATCACCTCAAAGAGGGGATCGGTCTTCGCGGGTATGGTCAAAAGAATCCACTCCTCGAATACAAGCGGGAAGGGTTCGACCTTTTCATGGATATGGATAGCCGGATCAAGAACACCATGGTCGAACGGCTGATGATTGTCGAACTCTCCGAGAGGACAAAGGCTGAGGAGGTTGAAGAGATGAGGGAAAAGCGCGCGCGTCAGCAGCAGATGGTTCTCAGCCAGGGAGGGGACAAGGCAGGGCTTGCTCAACCGATCAGACATGAGGGGGAGAAAGTCGGCCGCAACGATCCGTGTCCTTGCGGAAGCGGAAAGAAATACAAGAAATGTCATGGATCGACTACAGCGAGGGTTTGAGATGCTCGTCGTGATGTGTCCCCGCTGTCGAAAGCGGATGAAAGTCGAAAAAACTGCTCGTGAGGCAGACTGCGCCTGCGGATATCACTTTCCGCCTGAGGAGCTCAATCTCATCCGTCATCTGGAAGAAGAGCTCGATTTTGAAACGCATACCCCCACCCCCGCCATAGAAGAGACGCTTCGACCTCCGATCGATACGGGGGGCGGTCAGCCCCCTGCGGAAGAGTTTCGCTCCCCTGCTAAAAGGGAATTGGAAGATTTCTCTGACGTCCGGGAATTTCTCGAGTCTTCTCTTTCCAAGACTCCCGCAATGAAAGTTCCACCCTGTGCATTCCTGATTGAAAATATCCCTGAGTCTGAAAGGGATATCGTGCTGAAAGCGGTTGGAGAGGTTTTGCCGGAAATTGACTTGGAGGATGTCGAATGGCAGATAAGCAGCGGCCGCATTTACCTCAATGTAGGGAGTGAAGCAGAAGCGATACAGCTGACTGACCGTCTCAAAGATCTCCATTGTGATCTCCGGTTTGGTTTTTTGGAGGACGCAGAAACAGCCTTAAAAAAGGGAGCTGTTTCGGCACGATCGAAAGAGCCTGCAAAAGCAGGCAAAGCAAAAAGTGCGCCGCGCAAAACTGAGCGTCGTTTGGGTGAAGAACCCTCCCCGCGGGAGCGTAAGCCTCCTTCCGAGTTTATTCTCACGACAGCGGATGCCATTCCAGGCTATGAGATCGAACGATATTGCGGCATTGTCTCTGCGCAGGAGACCCTCAAAGAAGAGCTCTTGCTCGAGAATCTCTCCGCCGGTATCAAACTCCCGACGCAGTATTCCGAGTACACCGCCGCAGTGGCCCGATTGGAGAAGAAGCTAAAAGAGCAGGCGGTCGCAAAAGGAGCTGATGCGGTGATCGCTGTTTCTTTTTCGACCACCCTTCTCCCCCCCGAGCTCGAAGGCCCCGCTTTAGTGATCCTGGCGACAGGCACCGCAGTAAGGGCCCATCCAACAATAACTTAGAGAGTGTTCATCTGGAAATGCCAATCGTTATGAGGCCGAGCGAAAAGCCCTCTCACGAGGCCGCAGGCATTTTGTCTTTGCTTTCAGTGTTCATCTGAAAATTCCAATCGTTGTGAGGCGCAGCGAAAGAGATGACAGCAAGGCCGCAGGGAGAAAAGAGGCCGAAGGCGTGCCACTTGGCACGTCGA
>JACQJE010000033.1 GCA_016205125.1 Deltaproteobacteria bacterium
GAAGCCCACTCTATCAGAGGTAGAGTGCTATCTCACTTTTTCAACATATGCGACGGTGCGAGTGTCCACTTTAACGATGTCGCCAATCTTGAGGTAAAGCGGTACCTGAACAATAGCACCCGTTTCCAGCTTCGCGGGCTTGCTTCCTCCAGAGGCCGTATCGCCGCGGAGCCCCGGATCGGTCTCCACAATAGTGAGCTCTAAAAAGGTAGGGAGCTCAATATTGAGGGGGATTCCTCTGTAAAAGAGGACGGCGACTTGAGTGTTCTCCTTGAGAAGTGACGCAGTTGTTGCCTCGATATGATCTGGCGGGATGGCCAGTTGATCGTAGGTTTCGAGATCCATGAAATGGAAACTCGCTTCGTCCTTGTAGAGAAACTGCATCTCTTTGGTCTCCAGATCAGGCCGACTGACCTTTTCTCCCGCGCGAAAAGTTTTATCGACCATCGCCGATGTCATCAGATTCTTGAGCTTAGTGCGGACAAACGCTCCCCCTTTTCCAGGCTTCACGTGCTGGAAGTCGACAATCAGATAAGGGATGCCATCGACCTCAATTTTCAGTCCTTTTCTAAATTCTGCCGTATCGTACATCTACAAAAACCTCGCAATTTTATTCTTTGTCATCCTGAGCAAAGCGAAGGATCTCCCTCTTCACTTCAACTCCAATGACGACTTTTCCAACCGCGTCAAAATCTCCGCCCCCCTTGCTGTTACCAGCACCATGTCTTCAATCCGCACCCCTCCCCATCCTTCAATGTAGATGCCCGGCTCCACCGTCACTACCATTCCTTCTTCCAGGATGTCTTGACTCACCCAGGAGACCCGGGGCTCTTCATGAATCTCCAGCCCGACACCATGCCCCGTGCCGTGGCCAAAGAGTTTTCCATAACCCTTTTCTGCAATAGTGTCCCTCGTAATTCTGTCGACATCCGCGCATTTCACACCGGGTCTGACTGCATCTATTGCTTTTCTCTGCGCATCCCACACAATCTGAAAGATCTCTTTTTGTCTGGCAGAAGGCTGTCCTACTGTAAAAGTAATAGTCTCATCCGAATGATATCCCTCGGACATCGCCCCGTAGTCGAACACGACAAGATCTCCCTCTTCAATCTTCTTTTCACTCGCAACTCCATGCGGCAGAGCAGAACGTGAACCCGATGCGACGATTGTTTCAAAAGAGAGCCCTTCTCCTCCAGCCTGTCTCATGGCAAACTCCAGCTCCATAGCCACATTGCTCTCTTTTGCTCCCGGGACAATTTTAGATTTCACTGCAAGAAAGCCCCTGGCCGCAATGCTCGCCGCTTTCTTGAGCTTCTTTACTTCCTCTTCATCTTTGACCATCCGGATCTTCGTGGCATTTTCTCCCACATTAACCCACTCGCAATTCTCAAGCCCCTCTGAAAGTTTCTTATGGAGTTCAAAAGTGACATGATGCCCCTCAAATCCAAGGTTCTTACATGAGAGCTCGTCAGCCACCTTCGCAACGGTTTCCACTAACCCCTTCTCATACACGACTCGTTCAAAATCGGGGCACTGTTTCTGCACTTGTGAGATATATCTGGAGTCCGTCAGGATGCAGCGTTTTTTTGGTGTTAATATCAGCTGTGCATTGGTTCCCGTAAAACCGGATAGATAACGGACATTGAAGAGATCTGTCACCAGCATCGCGCAGATCTTGTGTCCACTCCGAAAATAATGCTGAAGGCTTTTCTCAATCCGCGCTTTTAAATCAGCCATGGTGTTCCTTTCTCTTGTTCAAAGCCAGAAATGCCTCTGGTATGTACCATTTGAGATGCTTTTGAGTCAATTTACGTCAATCGGAAGGGCGCAGAACAGGTGAAGAGGCTTGATCAGCTTTTAATTCCAACTCCTTGAGCAGGCTTTTCAATTGGGAGTCTTCAGGATGCCTGGTCAGCAAGGACTTGTAAATTCCAATCGCTTTCTCCAGGAAGCCCTGCCTAAGGTAGATACTCGCGATCGTCTCTGTAGAAAGCGCACTTTTTACAGGCTTGCTTGTCACCCAGAGCTGATGAAGCGGCTTGACTTCAAAACTGGCTGCGCGCTGGGCCATTTCGTCTCTTTCCGGATATAAGCTGCTGCTGGAAATCGCATCCAAATCTTGCTCTCTTAAAGAGGCCTCAATCTGTGCCACTAACGCTTTCGCCTCTTCGTCTTGTGGATTGTGAGAGAGGATAAATTGGAGAGGAAGAATCGCCATATCGTTTTGCCGAAGTTTCAAATAGGTTTTTGCCAGCAGTTTCTGCGCGACAAGATTCTCCGGAACGAGTCTGACTAATATTGAGAGCGTTACAGCCGCTTTCTGATAATCCTCTTTTTCAATATAGCACCTTGCCAGCGTAAAAAGTCCCGCAGGGTGCTGAGGGTGGTGTCTCAAACCCTCTTTACATACTTCAATGGCTTCGTCTAACAGGTCGCACCGTCGTAACGATTCCGCTAGCAGAGCGAATGCTTGCGACTTGGGGTCCTTCCGAAAATGCTGGAGGTAGTGACTCACCATCTCCAAGTCCTGGGTCTGACCAGCAACTGAGCGCGTCTCCATAATTCAGAGGATATCATTTTTTGCGTGAACCGCAATACTACCTTGATCTACCTCTGGCTGGCCCTGCTCAGAAAGGGATATCGTCTTCAGAGGCGAGGGGGCCGGCGTTAAAAGGTTCCGACTCTCCGAGTCCTTCGGGAAGGTCGTTGCTGGATGAGGGTGGGCTCACCTTCTCTCCTCCCTTGTCGGGTGCAGACCCTAAGAATTGAACGGTGTTGGCGACAACTTCGGTGGTGTAGCGCTTTGCCCCCTCTTTGTCTTCCCAGGAGCGAGTCTGAAGGCGGCCTTCGACGTAAACCTGGCGCCCTTTGCGCAGATACTCGCCGCAGACTTGGGCGAGCTTCCCCCAGGCGACGACGCGGTGCCATTCTGTTTTCTCCTGACGCTGGCCGGTCGTTTTATCGGTCCAGTTTTCAGTGGTGGCGACATTGAAGTTGGCGACTGCAGAACCGGTGTTGGTGTAGCGCACTTCTGGATCGGCTCCGAGGTTGCCGACGATGATGACTTTATTGACGCTGGCCATTATACTCATCTCCGTTTGTTAGTGACGATTCAGTCCATCTGTTGCAAAATGGGCTTGTTTGCTTGCCCATCGTTTCGCAGATTGCCTGAAAAGAGTCAAGGGGGAAGCCATGCCAAGTCTGGAAAGAGGGGGAGGTCGAAGGATCCTTCTCCCTTCAAAGTTAAAAGCGAGCCGGCTGCTTATTGGCACGGCTATCATCCTGTTTCTCGTTAAGCTGGCGGCTGGTTTGTATTCAGGATCCATTGCTGTGTTGTCATTGGCGGGAGATTCTCTGGCGGATCTTTGTGCGTCGCTGATCGGATACTTTACGATTATAAAGGCAGAGGAGCCGGCGGATGAAGATCATCATTTCGGGCATGGGAAGTTTGAGAACTTTGCCTCGTTTGCGCAAGGGCTCTTTATTTTTGCAACGGGGTGTTACCTCATTTACATGGCGGTCAGGAAGTGGATTGCCGGGGAGGAGGTGCTGAGGGCCGGGACGGGGATGGTGGTGCTGGGGGTGACGACGGTGGTCAGCCTGGCTGCTTCGCGCTACGCCAGTAATGTGGCGAAAGATACCGAATCGGTTGTTTTGAAGACCGACTCTTTTCACTATGCGATGGACGTCTGGACGAATGCCGGTGCGATTGCGGCCCTTGGATTGGTCAAGTTGACGGGGTGGGTCGCGCTGGACCCTATCGTTGCGATTCTGGTGTCACTTTATATTGTATGGCAGGCGGCGATTATTGTGAAAGAGGGGTTCGATGTCCTGACGGATAAGGCGCTGGATGAGAAAGAGAATCGAATCATCAGGGAGATTGTGAAGAATCATTATCCAAAGGTTCTCTCTGCGAGAGAGTTGAGGACGAGAAGATCGGGGATTCACCGGCTGATCAACTTGACATTGGTGTTGTGTCGCAGAATCTCTCTGGAAGAGGCGCATGATGTGATTGACCACATTGAGAGAGAGATCAGCGAAGTCATACCGCAGGCGCACACGACGACGCATCCAGAGCCGTGCGAATGCGAGGATCCGGAGAGGGATTGCAAGTTCTTCCGGAAAGAAGAATTTACTTCTCACCTGCAGGAAGAAGAGGCGCTCTGGAAGAAGTCTTGAAGCCTTGATCCACCATCAAAATCCCCTCTCCCTTGATGGGAGAGGGTTAGGGAGAGGGTGAAAAAGTAAATTTTTGCATGATTTTCAATCCCCTTCTCCTTGATCCTCCCCCACCAAGGGGGAAGGAGGGGAAACGATTAAAAATGAGGCTGTGGATTTTGGTGAAGTGAACGATATTGACGAAACCTGGTCTTACCATTAAATTACGAAATTCTTTTGGAATCTGAGATCCTTCGCTTCACTCAGGATGACAATCTATTCAGACCGGGTGGTTTTTTTGCCATCCTGAGCGGAGCATAGGATCTCAAAAATGAAGCGAGTAGGAATCGGCAGATGAGGAGAAGTGATATCACAGCGGTCATCCTGGCGGCGGGAGAGGGGAAGCGGATGCACTCTGCGCTCCCCAAGTGTCTCCATCCGGTGGCAGGCTTGCCGATGCTGGAATATGCGTTGAGGGCAATGGAGGAAGTAGAAGGGATTGAGAGGATTGCGGTGGTTGTTTCTCCGGCAAACCGGGACGTTATTGAAGGATTTCTCAAGGAAAGAGATTCTTCGGCGTTGCCTCAGAATGACAGATCAGCAGAGAGAGTGTTGATCGAAACAGTAGTGCAGCCTGAACCCGAAGGAACGGGGAGTGCACTGCGCTGTGCGTTGCGAGAGGAGGGGATCAAGGGAACAATTCTCGTCATGGGGGCGGATTCGCCTCTGATCACGACTGAGAGTTTGACGCGGCTTGTGAAAACCCATCTTCATGGGCAGGCGGTGTTGAGTCTGTTGACGACCCGCTATGAGACCGAAAATTCCTATGGAAGAATTTTGCGGGACGAGCGGGGAAAAGTGGTTCGGATTGTTGAAGCCGCTGATTGTAGTGAGGATATGAAAAAGATCGCGGAGATCAACAGCGGTGTTTACTGCATGGAGAGTGAGGCAATCATGCCCCTCCTGGAGGATCTGCGTCAGCATAACGCTCAGGCGGAATATTATCTGACCGATCTTATCGAGATGTGTGTAAAAAAGGGATTGTTTGTTGCAGATGCCCAATTGGAAGAGTGGCGAGAGACTTTGGGAATCAACAACCGGAGTGAATTGGCGATCGTGGAACATCTGATGAGAATGAGGGTTATTGATCGCTTGATGAAGAAAGGGGTGACTGTTGTTCATCCTGCGGTGACCTACATTGATGCGACCGTGGTGATTGGAAAGGAGAGTGTGATTCACCCGGGGGTGCGGCTCCTGGGAAAGACAACGATGGGTGAGAATTGCATCGTTGAGGCGTACAGCACTTTGCGAAATGTGAGTGTCGGGAGCGGCTGCCATGTGAAGGAGAGTTGTGTGCTTGAGGAGGCGGTGCTCGAAGCGGAGGTCACTGTCGGGCCGTTTGCGCATTTGCGGCCGGGGACTCTCTTGCATAGAGGGGCAAGGGTTGGAAATTTTGTAGAGGTGAAAAAGTCGACCCTTGGTCCGGGGAGCAAAGCGAATCATCTTGCTTACATTGGAGACGCGGAGGTGGGGCGCAATGCCAATATTGGAGCAGGGGTGATTA
>JACQJE010000032.1 GCA_016205125.1 Deltaproteobacteria bacterium
CTGCTCCCTCCACCCCATCCGCTTCCAAAACCTCCACGCATGAAGCGGCCGGCTGAAAAGAACGGCCCCAGAATAAAGGCGACGAACAGAAGAAGTAGAAAAAAGATAATCGGCCAGAGATCTCTCCCGCTCTTCTGAGAGAAGACTATTTTCTCCCCGTACAGGGTCAGCTCTCCGCCGAATTTTGCTGCAATGGCATTGAGAGATTGCAGAATGCCGCTCTCATATCGCCCCTGCCGAAATTCTGGCACCAGGAGATGATCGATAATTCGCGCAGCCTCCGCATCGGTGAGCTCCCCTTCAAGTCCCTCCCCCACTTCGATTCTCGCCTGCCGGTCTTCAAATGCGATCAGGAGCAACACCCCATTTCCCCGCTCTTTGGAGCCTAACTTCCATTTTTCAACGATACGAATGGAATACTCTTCGATCACCTCACCTTCAAGCGAGGGGATGGAGTAAAGCTGAAGTTGAAGATCCGATTTCTGATGGAGAGCCACGAGAGCATCTTCTAGTTTTTTTGCGGTCAATCCCGAAAGGAGCCCCGCTTCGTCCATGACCGGTCCGCGAAGAGCGGGGATGTCGCGCGCCTCCAATCGGTTAGCGCCTGCCAACAACAGAAAAGAAAAAAGGGTGAGAAATACAACTCTAGAACTCATCTCATACCTCATTCGTAACGAGGCTGAGCGAAAAACCTGCTTGCTTTGCAGCCACCGCAGTAGAATGAGGTTGTGAGATGAGTTCTAAACATTAGAACTCCACCTTTGGCGGCTCTTTAACGCTCGATTCTTCAGCCGCTTCAAATTGAGGGAGTTTCTCTTTGTGATAAAAGAGGGCATTCGTCCACGAATAGGGGGGGACTGTCATCATATGATTAAACTCTTTGATGGCATCGATATAACGCCGACGCGCAATGGTAATTCGGTTCTCGGTCCCTTCAAGCTGGACCTGAAGATCTCTAAAATTCTGATTTGCTTTCAGGTCGGGATACTTCTCCACAACGACCATCAGACGGCTTAATGCGGAAGAGAGCTCTCCTTGAGCCTGCTGGAATTTCTGCATCGTCTCAGGAGTAAGATTTTCCACCTTCACTTCTGTGGAGGTCGCCTTTGCGCGCGCCTCGACCACCGCTTCTAACGTCTGCCGTTCATGCGCCGCATACCCCTTGACGACATTGACCAAATTCGGGATGAGATCAGCCCGCCTCTTGTACTGATTCAGCACTTCAGCCCAAGCGGCCTCCACTTCATTCGCCCGCTGCGGAATCTTCTGGATCCCACATCCAGCTACAAGAGAAACTAACAGGATCATCATTATGAGAGACTGGAATTTTCGCATCTCTTCTCCTCCTTTACTGCTCTGCTTTAGCTCAAACTTAGTTTTTTTCTAACATTAATAAAGAGAATTGTCAGTCTGCTGGTGTAGTTTCCCTATAGCCATGCAATCCATAAGAAGTTCTATGAGACTTATCTCCCGAACTCATTCCAAATCTCTCAAATCATCTTTTAGAATTATAGGATAAGCTCGGAAGTTTGGTCACAAAAAAACGGCCCGGAGTTTCCTCCAGGCCGCCTCTTCAGTCAGAGCACGTCACTGCTGCCACACTAACGTCAAGCCCCAAGTAGCTTACTACCGAGAGTCCTTGCTCTTCCTGAAATCTTCTCCTTCTGCTCTCTTTCCAGCTCTTCTATTTCTATCTGCCAGACCGCACTCTCTCTTCTTTACAACCGGGAAGATCTGGAGGTCACACCCCGCTCGCTACGCCGATAGGAGGTTCTGGAGTCCCGGCTGAATCGGCTCCTTCCTTGGCGGCTCTGGTTCTCCAGTCCGTTAAGGTTATCTTCCAGAGCGGCCAAACTGTCGTCGAGATTGCGGATGAAGTTTGCGGTCGACGTCACCTCTTTCATTTGAGTTCTCCAATCTTCCATAACCACTCTCATCTCACCCGCTCTGTCCCGCAGATCTTTGATGCCACCCTTCATCGTGCCGAGCGACTTCTTAAAGTCATCGAGCCACGCTTTCGGATTGCCGCCTTCGATTCTCACGGAACTGCCCGATTGATTGAGCGCCTGGTAAATAGTATATCGAGTTTCAGCATCCATGCTTGTGTCGTTCAGGAGGGCGAACATCATCCGTTCGCGAATGGCCGGATTATCCTGCGCCGCTTGCACCGCAACCAACAACTCCAGCTCGCTCATGCCGCCGAGGGATCCTCCCGCAGAGGCCGAACCGGCTGCAGTCGTGGAGCCGCTGGTCGTCGCTCCCGCACCCGCACCAATATTCAGGTTGATCGGACCGCTCCCGTTGATCGCACCTAAGGCGCCCATGACAGGACCCAGCGTCGCATTCAGAGGGCCTGCGGCCGCCGCGCCAATCACGGCTGAGCTTGGGCCAAAGATCGGAGGAATACCACCGGGGAAGCCTGCGCCATTGCGGCTGAACATTCTCAATCCGCCATTCTGCAGGGCGTCATTGTACTGCTGCTGCGCAAACTTGCGCTGCTCTTTGAGATCTTTCGCCGCGTCTTTCTCAGCTTTGAAAGCGAGGAAGATTCCTGCGCCACCGAGCAACCCTGCCAAACCATTCCCTACCCAAAACTTCCACTTATCCATACCTTTCTGATGCTCGATCCACACCAGGCAGGGGTCGGTCACTTCGGAGCGATAGCCACCATAAGTATGGCTTCCACTCTCAAGAGAGGTGAGATCGACATCCAGGTCATCAAGGCAGTCTAACTCATCTTCAATTCCCAGATCTCGCGCCAACTTGCGAAAATTTTGTTTTGATTTTTCAAAATCACGTGCTGCTTGTTTAGCTGCCTTATGCGCCGCCTCTTCTGCTGCTGTCAAAGCCTTTAACTCCGCAATCATATCAACTAATTTTTTCCTCAAATCTGCACGTACAGACTCTGAATTAGCGCTGCTACGAAAGGTGGCGGCCATGCTCTTCTTGAGATCGTCAATGTCGTCACTGATTTCTTCACGCCGATCCCTTGATTTTGCGACAGTATCCTCCAGGTCATCTCTCGCTTTCTCTAGAGCTGCTTTTTGTTCCTCTATATCCTGGCAAGAAGTGGCCGTGCTTCCGATTTTCTCAAGGCTGCGCTGTAATGCGCGCAACTCTCTTTCCAGAGGATCCGATGCAGCATAGGTAAATACCGGCGTCACGCTGATGAGGCTCGCTGTAAGGAGAGAGACTATGAGCGGCGTGAGGACCGGGTGGCGATCTTGTAACTGAGAGAACATTTGCAGTGACAACATGACTTTTATCTCCATGTTGGACGTAAAATCGAAATTTCTACTTTCGAGGTCTCCGTTTTTCTGCGGATAAGACTATCAAATAGGATTTTAGAACCCTCTTTCCCTCGAATCATTCACTCTTGATAGGTTGCAATGAAGATGCCAAGAGATCAGATAGAGCTGATCGCTACTGTTTCTATATTAAATTCAATAAGTTGCAGAGACTCAATCCAGCGCTCGTTAAATCGTTGGCGGGGGCGCTTTCTGGCTAGAGATTGATTAATTTTTGTTCGATCATGCCTTATATCCCTAAAAAACCCTATATTTCCAACAGATTAGAATAAGCCAGCGAAAGGAGTAGCAGTTGTCTAGAGGTTAGACAGGACCTTTTGCTTTGCAGCCAGCCGCAGCAGATTTGTATTTGAATTGAGCGTTCATCCGGAAATGAAATTCGTTATGAGGCCGAGCGAAAGATATTGCAACAAGGCCGAGGGAAGAAAAGACGCCGAGGGCGTGCCACTTGGCACGTCGAGGCGTCTTTTCGACCGAGAACGAAGTTGCAATATCTTGCAGCCGGCCGCAATAGAATTTCATTTCCGGATGAACACTAAAACTCATCAGGCAAATCAAATGCCGCTGGAAAATGCTCGATATGGAATTTTCCATTTTCCAGATCAACGGCAACGACATCAAATCGCGAAGGTGTCCCGTCCAGGTTGTGAATGTCAAGAAACAGCTCTGCGGCTCTCGCAAGTCTGCGAACCTGTTTAGCGCGCAGCGCATCAGCTGCACCGTCAAAAGCACTCGCCCCGCGGGTTTTTACCTCGACAAAAACAATTTCGCCATGGTCTCTCGCCACAATATCGATTTCCCCTGCCCGACTGCGAAAGCGCCGAGCGAGAATCTGATACCCCTTCCGTTTCAGATAAAGAGCGGCTGTTTCTTCCCCCTCGAAACCCGTTTTTCCTCTGTCACTCAATTTCAGCGCTCCTCTGTCATTCAATTTTTGTCTTTGCTTTCAGTGTTCATCTGAAAATTCCAATCGTTGTGAGGCGCAGCGAAAGAGATGACAGCAAGGCCGCAGGGAGAAAAGAGGCCGAAGGCGTGCCACTTGGCACGTCGA
>JACQJE010000034.1 GCA_016205125.1 Deltaproteobacteria bacterium
CTCCCGCACCGATGGAAAGATAGGGATTCGAATCGGCGAGCGCTTTTACCGTCGTTTCACTGAAGGGATAATATTTGAGACGCAGAAGGATATCGAGGAGCGTCATCACACCCGTCTGACCCGAAGTGAGTTTGAAGCGATGGAAACTGGTATCAAATGCCAGCTCTCCGGCGAGTGAGAAGCTGAAGAAATAGGCGCCAAAAATCCCAAACGCGGGACCCAAATCATAGAGATTGCCGAGCTTCCCTGTAAAAAAGCGGATCCCGCCGCGAGCCCCGGCATTGATGAATTTGCCGCGGTGGAAAAAAACCTCTTCCTCCTCTTCGTTGAGGATTTCATAGCCAAATTCCGAAGCATCTTCAAAGACGTACTCTTCCAGGGCAAATGCCGGATTCCTGAATGTCAGAGTTTGAAGCAGAGGGGAGAAAGTGAGAAAAGCGAAAAAAACAACGATCACCTTCTGAGGATTCATGGCTTATTCCTTTTTTGCAATCCAGCGGAGCAGCGATGCACTTCCGGACGCGAACTAATGTATCTGAAGAGAAACTTTTTGACAACCTCCGCATTGATCTGCAATGACATTTCTGATATCTCTGGCTGGAGATGGATCTTTTTCCTGAATTTTCCAAAAAGGAGGACTCCATGCAAAAGATACGATCTGTTTTTTCTCTTTTTCTCTTACTTGCAGGTATCGAATTTCCACTGATGGCTGAGACCGAGAACATTATTACCATTACTCCTGGCTCGTCTCTCTCGCTGACTCCAGGAGTAGAAACAACCGTAAAATGTGAGGGAAGCAGTGCACTACAGCATGTCTGTCTGTGCGAACTCGCTGCCGGACCACTCGCATCTTATCATCTGGTCGATGTGATGATCTCGCCTGATGGAAACGAGGCGGGACGAATCGTGCTGATAGGCGGTTTTTCAAGTCAGGACATATGCTTTCGTAACCTAAAGGAGCATCCGATTTGTTCTTCTAACTAGTTTCCATCCGGAAACAGAGGTTCTGTTGCGAGTGGCTGCAAAATAAATAAGGAGAAATTCTGTGAGTCAGGGAGAAGAGAAGTTTCACCACCGGGAACGGTTTGACCGGAAAGAGTTGAAGCGTCCGGATGAATTCTTGTCAGTCAGCGCAAAAGTGCTCCGCTGGGTCGGCGCGCATCGCAGGGGGATGCTCGGCCTCTGCGGAGTTGTATTCATATCAGCAGGCGCTATCTCAGGTTACCTTTACTGGGCTGAAAGAAAGAGTGAAAGAGCATCGGAACTTTATCATCAGATTGTAAAGGAGCTGGAAGAGATCCAGCAGCTGCGAGCCAGACAGACGTTCCCTTCTCCGGAACAGAAAGGAGAAGATCGCGCGAAAGATGAAAAGCGATTGTCTGAACTTCTCGCGTCCGCATCGGAAAAACAGCAAAGAATGAATCAGAAGTTTGGGGATACAGGGATAGCAGCCTTTGCTCTTATTGAAGAGGGGGGGGGCAAGGCGAAGGAGGGAAAGTATGACGAAGCCGCAGCGCTTTATAAGAGAGTCCTGGAGAAAAAGCTCCCTTCTTTTCTAAAAGATATGGCAGCGGTGAATCTCGGCTATGTTCTGGAAGCTTCCGGAAAATGTGAAGAAGCGCTCTCTGCCTACCAGAAAGGGGAGGGGAGTGGGTATGCCTTTCTCAATGTCAGCGCTCTCTGGGGCAAAGCGCGCTGTTACGAAATCCTGGGACGCAAGGGAGAGGCTGCAGCCATTTACGACAAAGTTGCTGCAGAATATCCAGCCACGCCGTATGAGCGAAAGTCTCATATTTTCAAAGAATTGCAGGAATCGAAATGAAGAGAATTTTGCTTTGCCTGATTACCTTTTTTCTCCCCCTTTTAGCATCGGAAGGGGATGCATCATTGAAAGTGGTGAGGCCGGCCACCTCTATCGTATACCGTTTCCTCCCTTATGAAGATCTCCAAAAGAAAAGGACGCGGGAAACGAAGGGGGATCTTGAGCGATCCGCCCCTCTTATTGTGGGCGGTCGTCTCTATTGCGGAACGCAATGGGGCTATCTGGCTGCGCTTGATCTGAAGACCTTCTCGGAAAAATGGGTGACTCCACTCGAAGGGAGTCTGCTCAGTGCGCCTGCTTACGATCAAGGGACGTTATATGTTGGCACACGTGGCGGGACTCTCTCTGCGCTGAAAGAAGATACGGGTGAGATCCTCTGGGAATTTTCCACGACATCCCCCATTCTCTCCTCTCCCCTTGTCTCCGAAGGGAAAGTCTATTTCCTGACCGGGAATGATATTCTCTATGCGCTGGATCAGAAAACTGGCAAGAGGGCCTGGCATTGGCATCGGATGATCAATCAACCGATTTCGATTTTCTCTTCTTCAACACCGGTTGCCTATAAAAACTTCATCATCGCTGGACTGGCGGACGGTTATGTGATTGCCCTCAACAAGGAGGATGGAAGCCTCATCTGGCAGGCTGACCTCCATGCGGGAGCTGGGCGGCGCTTTAGAGACATCGATGCGACCCCTATCTTGCATAACGGCATCCTCTATGTTCCGTCTTATAGTGGAGCTCTCTATTCCATTGATCCAGACAATGGCGAAATCCAGTGGTTTGCAGGGGAGGGGGGCAACAGTGGTGCCGCCGTCTCTGGCAACTTTCTCTACTATGGCGGAACCAACGGGACACTCTATGCCGTAAACGCTTCAAGCGGGGTCGTTCTGAAGAAAGTCTCTCTCGACTCAGGCGTAGTAGGAACACCCGTGATTGTTGACAAGACGCTCTATATCCCAACTTCTGAGGGCCGGATTTTCGCCCTTGATCGTGACACCTTTGAAGAGCTCTGGAGAGTCGATGTCGGAAAAGCGTCTGGATTTCTGGGAGAACTGCTCCTCCACGAAGGCTATCTTTATGCCGTGAGTGTTTTTTCCAACCTCTACAAGATCAGCGCAGCGTCCTGGAAGGTGACTCTCCCTCCTGCCGCGAAGAGAAAGCGACTGCATCCCGTTCGACATGTTTTTTAATGTCGCATAAAGCGACTATGTCATCGGCTAAAGGCCTCTGACATAGTCGCATAAGTAATATTATGTAAATTTATATACTACTTGTATTTGTTGTGCATCCTATGGAAATCAAATAGTTTTATTAAAATAGAGCGGAGTTTGAAGAGGATAAATTTACATAATATTCATTCCGCGCGCCCTTGAGAGAAATCCCTGTGCCGCCCTGTCATGACTTTGCTGGGGCCCTGGCTTATCCAAAACTCACTGTCTATGATAGGATGATGTGATGCTTTTGCGAGGAGGTATTTGAGATGGCTTCTGAGCGGCTCCTGCGAACCTTGGGTCTCTTGTATCTTGCGATCGTTATTTTTGTCATTTATCTCCTGCGGATGGTTTGGTTTCCGTTCGCGCTCTCCCTTCTGCTCTATATTCTCCTCGATCCTCTCGTCGACTGGACCTCCCGTCTGACAAAATTCCGGACCCTAGCCATTGCGCTTGTGGTCACAGCGGCTGTTCTGATCCTGACGCTGGCTGCTTTTTTCATTATTCCCGCTCTCCTGCATGATATGAATCACTTTTTTCAAACCTGCCCGCAATTGATTGATCATTTTTCTCAAAAGGTCATCCCCTTGATTGAGCGGTGGTTCCACATTGAGGTGCCGGGATCATGGCACGAACTCCTCTCGACTCTGCGCGATCATCTCACTCAGTGGATCCCTTCTCATTTCGCTTCTGTGGGCGCTATTCTATCGAAGGTCTCTTCAACGACTTATGGCATTATTCTCTTTCTTCTCAATCTGGTGCTCATCCCCTTTTTCACCTTCTTTCTGTTGAGCAGTGCGGACCCGCTTTCCGCATCCCTGACCCAATGGCTCCCCCCCCGCCAGAAGGGTCATTTTCTCTCCCTCTTTAAGAAAATCGGAGAGACACTCTCCGGTTTCGTCCGCGGTCAACTCATGGTCGGGTTGATTCTGGCGCTTCTTTTTAGCGTGGGTCTCTCGATCATCCATCTCCCCTTCTCTCTCGCCATCGGTGTTGTGGCTGGATTGGCGAGCATCGTCCCTTACCTCGGCTTTATTCTTGGAATTTTACTCTCTCTTCTTGCGGCGATTCTCTCTTTTCAGGGATGGTGGATTTGGGTTGGAATTGCTGTTGTATTTGCTGTGGCGCAGGTCATTGAGAGCTTTGTCCTGACCCCTTATTTTGTGGGAAAACAAGTAGGCCTCCCTCCCTTTCTTGTCGTGCTGGCGGTGATTGCGGGGGGACAATTTGGAGGAATGACAGGAATCCTGCTTGCCATTCCGACCGCGGCGGTATTAAAAATTCTCGGAGAGGCATGGCTTGCCGCGTATCGCAAGTCACCACTCTACTCTTAAGGAGCGCTTGTATGACACCTAAACTGACTCCCAAGCCGGTGAAAGAATCGATGGTCGAGATGACCGAAGTGGTCATGCCGAGCGATACCAATTCGCTGGGCACGATTTTTGGCGGAAAAGTGATGGCCTGGATCGACATTGCTGCTGCCACGGCGGCCATTCGCCACACCCGAAGGACGGTTGTGACCGCCTCCATTGATTCTCTGCACTTTCTCTCCCCCATTCGGACCGGATACATTGTGAACCTGAAAGCGAGCGTGAACTACACAGGCACGACCTCCATGGAGGTGGGGGTGAGGGTCGAATCGGAAAACCCCATAACGGGGGAGCGCTACCATACAGCGAGCGCCTACCTCACCTTTGTTGCGCTGGATGATCATGGAAAGCCGGCGACTGTGCCCCCTCTTTTGCCCGAAACGGAGGAGGAGAAAATCCGTTTCCGCCAGGGGGCGAAACGCCGCGAGACCCGGCTACAGCTCGCGAAGGAAATCAAGTTGTTGGAGGAGCAGCAGAAGCTGGAGAAGCGCTGAGGAGCCTGTCGGAGAAATA
>JACQJE010000041.1 GCA_016205125.1 Deltaproteobacteria bacterium
CTTCGCGAGTCTCAGAAACAATCACTTGTGCGGGGCGCAAGAGCTTCTCATGCATGACATACCCCTTTCGATACTCGGAAGTGACCCTATTCGGCGCCACACCTTCCCGATATTCCCGCGCAACTGCTTCGTGAAAACGCGGATCGAACGGTTTCCCAATACTCTCAATATGAGAAATGCCGTATCTCTTCATCACTTCTTTAACCTGGTGCAGAATCAATTCAATCCCTTCCATCACCGCCTTCACTTTATCATTCGCATCTGTCACTTTTCCGTGAGAAACCGCCTGTTCCAAATGATCGACTATTGGCAGAAGAGACCTCACTAATTCAATGTTTCCATATTTCAGCCATTCTATCTTTTCCCGATCCATCCGCTTTCGAAAATTATCGAATTCTGCCCTCAAATAAAGAGATCTGCTGCTCGTCTCTTCCAGTTCCCGAATCGTCTCCTCATATTTCGCTTTCCAATCTTCCACTTTCTCTGAAATCGGACCTTCTTCGGAAGTTTCAGCTCCTTCACTCATCTGCGCGCCAGAAATAATCCCCTCTCCCTTTTCCGGCTTCGCTTCTACTTTTTTTTCATCCAAACTTTTCTTCATCTTCACTTTTCCGTGAGCTTCAGAGCCGCTTCATCTGCGAAACAAAAACCTTCTGGAGACAATTTAAGTACCCCACCCTGAAAGTCAACCCAGCGGCGGGCGCGCAACTCGGCAATAGCGCTTTCCAGATTCGAAGTTAAATTATTAAATTTGCTGGATAATTTGCTAACATTCACCCCTTCCTTTAAGAGCCGCAGTCCGGTCATGATCCGCTCGAGAAATGCTTCCGACTCTGTAAGAGCGTGGAGTCGGCAGGTCGGCCGGCCCCCCTCTTTCAATGATTCTGTATAAAGGAGAGGATTCATGATATTGGCCCACCGCACACCCCATCCCGCCCCTCCTATGGCATCCTGATAGCGCATGAAGTAGGAGTGCGCCCCTGCTCCCAGGCCAAGAAAATCTTCGTCCCCCCAATAGCGTCGATTGTGCCGACACTCAAAGCCGCTTTTTGCGTAATTTGAAATTTCATAGTGAACGAATCCATTTGCCTCAAGTGCTTGATGAATCGCGTAAAACATCGCCACCAGATCCTCCTCTTTGGGAAGCTTCGGTGTCAGAGGATGACGCGAGGTCAGCGTGAGTTGATAGATGGAGAGATGGCGCGCTGAACAAGCGATGAGCTGAGCGAGATCTCGTCCTAAGTCGTCCATCGTCTGATGAGGGAGGCCATACATCAAATCGAGACAGAGATTATCGAAACCCGCTCTCTCTGCCCATTCTATCGCGCGAAAGATATCTTCCACCCCATGATCACGCTCCAATGCCTTCAACATTTTGGGATCAAACGATTCCGCGCCGATACTCAATCGATTGATGCCCAGCGCGCGATAATTGCGCAGTAGAGAAGGGGAGAGACTTCCCGGCGTCGATTCAATCGTGATTTCACAATCCCCTGCAATTTCTCCAAACTGATTCAACGCTTTTAAGACCCTTGTCAGGTACTCGATAGAAATGAGAGAAGGGGTCCCTCCGCCAAAATAGAGGGTTTCAATGATCAACGGCCTAAACGCTGACAGGGTCCCGGCCCAATGATCGATCTCTTTCAGGAGGGCTTCGCAATAAGAATTGACAACACTTTCCTTTGGAAGGCGATAAGCGTTAAAATCACAAAAATTGCACTTGGTCCTACAATAAGGGTAGTGAATGTAGATTCCCAAGCTTTGCTGTTGAGGCATCTGCTTTTTTCCTACTTTATAATGAGAGGCAAGAATGATTGAGCATCGACTCGATAATGGACTCCGGGTGATTATTGAAGAAATGCCTTCCTCCACATCCACATCGGTTCAGATGTGGGTTCATGTGGGGAGCGCTGATGAGCTGCAAACCGAAAGAGGCATTTCCCATTTTTTTGAACATATGCTCTTCAAAGAACCGGAACACCGCTCCGCTCTGGCAGAATCTGTCGAGGCCGCCGGAGGAGACATCAACGCTTTCACCGCTTTTGACCATACGGTCTATCACATCACCATTGCCAGCCGTTACACCCATCTTGCCCTCAAGGCGCTGGCGGACGCCATCCAGCATCCTGCATGGTCTCCACTTGAACTCGAGCGTGAAAAAGAAGTGATTCTGGAAGAATGGCGCCGCTTCATCGACTCTCCCCAAAGAGCGTCGGCAACCTTACTCTTCGAAACGCTCTTTCGCAAGCACCCTTATCGACACCCCGTCATCGGTGAACTGAAAACCATTCAAAGCATCTCGATCCCGCAAATGAAATCCTTCTACAGGAAATGGTATCGCCCTTCCCGGATGACTCTTGTGGTTGCAGGCGCTGTTCATTCCTCTTCGATACTCAAAAAGATAGAAAAGGATTTTTCATCTTTTTCGAAACCGGTGTCGCAAAGCCCATTGAAACATCGGGAAAAAGAGCCCGTCCAACGCGGGTTCAGGGCTGCATTCAGGCGCCGCGATGTCAGCGAGCTGATCCTCAATCTGTGCATCCCTATTCCAGGAGTGACAGACCCCGCGATCCCTTCTCTGGAACTTGCGGCCTCCGTGCTGGGGGAGGGGGGCAACTCGCGGCTTTACAAAAGACTCTATCTCAAAGAGGGGCTCGTCAACGCAGTTTCTGCATCGACACATTCTTTGAGAGACAGCGGTATCTTTGCCGTCACGATCGAACTAAAGCCCCAGTTGGCGAAAGAAGCTCTTCGCTCTCTATCCGAAGAACTCCGTCTCCTTGCAGAAACGATCCATGAAGAAGAGCGAGCGTCGGCTGATCTCAACATTCAGAGTGAACTCCTCTATCAGCGTGAAAATCCCGAAGAGCGCGCTCATCATATCGGGTACTATTTTGATTCTTCCCGGGATGTCGGCTTTGAGGAGAAATTTTACCGCGCCATCCATCAGACTTCAGTTACAGAGGTCAAAGAGGAGATTCGCCGTTTTCTTCTCAAACCTGAATCGATGAATGTGACAGCAATCGTCCCCCTCAACTACACGGATCAATTCTTTTCTTCAGATTCAGAATTTCGAAAAGAGACCCATCAATCCATTGCAGAAGGACTCCAATCCTTACAACCTCAACCGAAAAAGCGAAAGTCGCAGACAGAAAAACAGCAGGAAGGGGTGATAGCGTCCACGCTTTCCAATGGCACCATACTCCTCCTGAAATATCGGCCTCATGCCCCGATTTTCTCCATGCGGGCATTCTCTCTCGGCGGCCTTCGATATGAAACGAAAGAAAACAACGGCATTTTCAGCCTTCTGGCTCGAATGATGACTCAGGGAACAAAAACGCGATCGAGTATTCAAATGGCGAGGGAAATCGAAGGAATTGCGGGGAGCATCGGAGGGTTTTCAGGGAGAAACGCATTCGGACTTTCACTGGAAGCTTTAAGCCAGCACTGGCCAAAAGCGACCGACCTCTTCTTTGATGCCTTGACAGAACCCGCTTTTCCTGAAATGGAATTTGAACGAGAGCGGGATCTTCTCCTCGAAGACATTAAACAGCAGGACATCACACCCTCTGCTCTCGTGGGAAAACTCTTCACCTCTGCACTCTTTGCAAACCATCCCTACAGTTTACCCCTCCTTGGGAAAAAAGAAACCGTCAGCAGATTTAAGCGCTCTCACCTGGAATCACTCTATGGAAACCTTCGAACGGCACAAGGGCTTGTGATTTCCGCGGTCGGACACCTCCCGACACAAGAGTTTCAAGCTGAATTAGAGTCGCGGCTTGAATCGTGGCCTGAGAAAAAAGTGATTCAGCCAAGGCTCTCCGATCCCGCTCCACCCAGATCAACCGCTGTTCATGCAGTAAAAGAGAGGGAACAGACCCATCTCTTATTGGGATTTCTGGGGATCCGGGTCACTGACAAGAAACGCTACGCCCTTCAACTTCTTCAATCGATTCTTTCAGGGCAGGGCGGGCGGCTTTTCAAAGAATTGAGAGATCGCCAAAGTCTGGCCTACACCGTCACCCCCCAAGCCTTCGATGGAATTGAAAGGGGTTATTTTGCCATTTATCTCGCCTGTGACCCCGCAAAAGTGAAAAGGGGGGTGGAGGGGATCCTGGTCGAACTCCAGAAGACCAAAAGCGGCCCCCCCAAAACGAAGGAGATGGATCGCGCAAAAAAATATCTCATTGGACGCTATGAACTCGCTCTTCAGTACAATAGGACCCAGGCTCATTCTTATGGAATAGATGAACTTTTCGGTTTAGGGCACGAAGAAACAGATCTCTACCCTGAAAAAATTGCAGCGGTCTCTCTGGACAACATCGTCCGCGCGGCACAAGATCTATTCGATTTCAGACATTCTGTCCTGGCGACAGTAGGCCCTCGCGGAATAGATCCGTCCGAATATCAGGCATTGCTTGAGCGTACAGCAAATTAGAACCTTTTCATGTGGCGTCGATAGAGCCAGACAGAAGAGACCAGTATGGCGAGATTCGGCCACCACATGGCGGCGGCGACAGGGAGCCATTGCTGTTGAGCAAGATAACTACTGCTTAACACAAGGAGCCAGTAAATCAGACTAAAGCCTGCCGCTAATACAAACGATCGCGATTTTGCCGATTTTCGGCGAGACAGCCCCAAAACCATCCCTGCAAACGCAAAAATCAAGGAGCCGCCAGACATCGCGACGCGCCTGTGAAATTCGGTTTCACAGCCAATTCGCATCTTTGAGTCAGCATCCTCTTTGCTGCATTTGCGAAGCTCTGTGCTAGTCAGTGTCTCAGGAATTGTATGGGGGATCCTGAAGAATTCTGTCACGTTTAAATTGATATCGCACTGTGCGAATTTTAAGCTCTGGTGCCTTGAGGGGGAACGACTGTCGTGAATAATCCTTCCATCAAAAAGGCGCAGTGTAATGTCAAACTCGCTGGCTGATGGATGAGGATTTTTTAAAATAAACCCGTTTTTTGCGAAAAGCGCGAGAGGATATTTTTCTCCCCTCTTGTCATGAACCACAACGTGCTGGAGCACTTTGTTTTTATAATCGACACTCTCAGCATAAAATGTAAAACCGTAAAATTCCTGCTGAAACGACCCTTGTTTCATTTCCGACGTAACGGCAAGCGTGGCGACTTTTTTCAAGAGATATCTAAAAGAGCGATGACCCCATGGCTCCACATAGGAAGTCAACCAAAAAGTAGAGAATGATAGAAAAAGCGCGATGATCGCAACAGGAACGAGAAGGCCGCTTAACCCGATGCCAGAAGCCCGCAGCGCGGTAATTTCGTTGTCCGCCGACAATCTTCCAAAGGTTCCAACAACGGCAAAAAAGAGAGACATCGGAACACTCATGGAAAGAAACATGCAGAGGAGGTAGCCAAAGATCACCAGCACATCTTTCAGAGGAACACCATGAACAACCAGGAGTTCATTAATTCTCAGAATTTGAGACATCATGAGCAGGAAGACAAAGATGCATACGCCCAGCAGGAAAAGCGGGACAATCTCCCTGATCAGATAACGATGCACAAGATTTGGGCGAATCAACGAGCACCTCGCACATTCATAATAATGATAGAGATCAATATATTCACAAAACGCATGAATATTACTAAAAAATATGTTTTTTTTCAACATTCTTTGCTTTTCCCACCAC
>JACQJE010000036.1 GCA_016205125.1 Deltaproteobacteria bacterium
CACCGTCGCATATGTTGAAAAAGTGAGATAGCACTCTACCTCTGATAGAGTGGGCTTCTCGACTCGGCCTACGACCTCGCTCGAAGAAGAACAAAGCAATCTGGCATGTTCCCTTCAGCGAAAATTTGTAACTTCTCAATAAGAAGTTGCGAAATTTTCACAGCGTTCCTTTCTGCTCTGTGATAAAATTCGAATCATGGACGTGAAACTCGTGGATGAACAGCTAAAGCAGGCAGAATCACTGGAAGAATCGGGTGATCTCAAAGAAGCTCATGATTTGTATGTGGCGGCGGGGCAAACCTTGAGAGATGAAGGCGGGGAGAAGAGCGCTGCCATTGCGCTGAAGAGAGCACTGCAATGTGACCCAAAGAGTTCTGTCACGCATTTTCTTCTGGGAAATCTCCTCTGGTCCGGGGGGGATCAGTCCGCCGCGGCTCAACATTATGAAGAGGCTGCGAAATTCGCCCTTCAGGATAAAAGAGTGGAAGAGGCGAAGAAAGCGCTCTTGCGACTGAAAGAACTGAGAGCGGATCATCCCGACACCTTTCTACTCCTGGCCGAAGCCGCACACCTTGAAGAGGATAACAGCGGAGCAGGGTCTCACCTCATCGAAGCTCTGCAGAGATCCCTGCAGCAAGGGGAAATCAGCGACGTCCCCGGGATTCTCTATCGCCTTATCGCGGTCGGCAAAAAAGATCCTGGACCTCTCCTCGATCAGGCGCGCGAATTAACGGGAGAGGAAAAGTACGCTCTAGCCCTCCAGCTTCTTTTGGAAGCCTTTCGTTTGGCACCCGATCAAAAAGGGGTGACCAATCAGGTGGCAGATTTTCTAAGAATCATTCATAAACCCCATCTTGCGGAAACGATCCTCGCATGGAAAAGGGAAGAGAGTCTTGGTTCAACAGAGCTCTCCCGGAGGTTACTCGATGCGGAAATTCTCATTCAGGAACAGCTCTTCCTCGATGCGCAGAAGATCTATCGGGATATTTTGAGAGAATATCCAAATCAGCCTGAAGCAAAGGAGAAGTTTCGCCTGATTCAGGACACACTGAGGCAGGAAAAGGAGGGGCGCCCCCCAATGGTCCGCTCTGTAGAAGAGATGATCGCCGATTTGGAACAACTGCTCGACCTGGAACCGACAGAGGAACCGCCAACAGAGAGATGCCGCCTCATCGCGGAAAATATCCTGCCCGACGACTATGAAAGTCACTATGTTTTGGGAATCGCCTTTTTCCAGATGCGCTGTTTTGATGAAGCGGCCCGCCACATGCATTTGGCAAAGAAATCCAAAAAACATGAAATTGACGCAATTTATCTCCTCGGCTGTTGTTATGTCGAAATGCATCAGGCAAATGCAGCCATTCCCCTGCTGGAAGAAGCTTTAAGGACCAAGATCCTCACTGAAGAAGCTGGACTTGCAATGCGCTACACGCTGGGGCAAGCTTACGCGCTGGCAAGGGATTACCAGAAAGCAGCCTACCATTTTCGTACTGTAGAGCAGACAGATCGCCATTATCGTCGCGTTGAAGAGTATATTCGGGATCTTTCACGCCTTTCATAGGTAAAACATGGCCTGGAAAAAAATAATCATTTCCACTGCCTGTCTGGTTCTTATCGCTGTCGGCATCAGCTGGTGGACTGCGGGAGATCGGATAAGAAATTATCTTGAGCGCCGACTTGTGCTGCAACTTCAAAAAGCAACGGGAGGCGAGGTCAAAATAGGGGGTCTCCGCTATCGTCTCATTCCACCTCTACTCGAAGCAGGAAATCTCTCTTTTCAGGGGCGTTATCAAAATTGCGCACTCTCCATAAAAAGTGATTCGGCCAGGCTTTCTCTTCGTCTGCACAAGCTCTTTTTCGGAAAAATTGCTCTGCGCAGCCGCCTCGCGGACCACTCTCAAATCGATATCGAGTGCCAGGATCTCCCCCGGGGAATAAAAGAGAAAAGGCCTCTCTCTCTGCTCGCTCTGCTTCCCTCTCTCTCAGTGGATCTCCTCGAGGTTCGGAAAGGGAGATTCAGCGGGCGTCTCTTAAAAGAAGGGTCCGCGCTGGATGTCCCTTCTTTTGACGGAAAATTGAGCCTCTCCCGTTCAAAAATCACACTAGAGCTTTCCTCGCCCGCGCTGAAACTCGCTCTGCCCATGTATGAAGAATTTCAGTTCAGCCAATTCGGCCTCAAAGCAAGGTATGACAGCAAGGGTCTCACTATTCAGAAAGGAGATCTCCAATGGGATGCTTCGGCCCTTTCTCTCAGAGGAAAATGGATGCTCCAGGAGACTCCCGCCCCTCTCGATTTTTTTGTCCAGATGAAGGGGGAACTAAAGCAGTTTCAGCGCTTTAGTCCACATCTCCAGTTGATCGATTTGAGAGGGGTATCGACAGCGCGGTTCTCTGTCAAAGGCCCCCTCTCCGATTTGAACATCCAGGGGGGATTCAAAAGTCTCTCCGTCACCTCAAAAGGGGGATCCTTTAGCGACGCGGACGGTCGCTTTCGCTATGAGAAGAAAAATCTTCATATCGATGCGCTGCACCTCAAAGCCGGAACAGGAGGGCTGGTGGTGCGGGCGACAATCGGACCTCCCCCCGCATTTAAGGCGGCAGGAACGGTGACGTTTGACCATTTTCCGATAGAGCAGGTCAAAGCCTTCAGCCCGCATGCTAGAGGTGAAGTCAGCGGGGGGCTCGAGTGTGAAGGGACGCTCGCTGTTCCTTTTGCGCTCAATTGTCAATCGGAGTTAAAAAGCTCAAAAATAGACATTGATTTTTGGGCGAGTCTGGCGCTCTCTGCAGCGAGTCTCAAGAGCATGTTCAAGATCGAAGCAGAGGAGCTAAGAATCTCAAGTCTGCAAATCTTTCTCGGGGAGGAAGCTCCATTTCATCTCTCCGGGACCATTCCTCTGAAAATGGATCAGGAAAATCTCTCTTTGCAATACGATCTCCCCTCTCTTCAGCTCTCCGCGCTGAGGCTTAAAGATCATCTCGTGAACGGTGCAATGAGCCTGCGCGGCACTGTCCGCTCAAAGAGAGCGGAAATCGCGCAAGAAGGGACAGTGCGAATTGAGAACCTGAAAATAGATGGAAAAGAGTGGGGAAATGTCGAAGGAAATTTTGGCGCTGAGGGGAAGAAAATTTCTCTGCGCCCTCTCAAAGTAGTCAAGCACCCTTCTGCTGAACTCTCTTTCCTCGGGTATCTGGATCTCGACCCTTCTCCTCATTTCATGAGCGGCGACTTGCAATTCTCCCATTTTCCTCTCCTGACTCTTCTCTCCCCTCTCTTTCCACGCATCGATCTATCAAAAGAGTTGAGCCTCGCAGGCTCTCTCTCTGGAAAAGGGAAAATTTCAGGACCTCTTCTCCTTGCGCAGATCAAAGGAGATTTCGCGCTCACGATTGACAACTTTGGCCTGCTCGGCGGAGAGTGCCAGCAGAGCAGATTTGCAATCCACCTCGATCCTGGATTGCGCGCGGATGTCGCCTCTTCCTGTGACATGCCGCGGAGCGAATTCTCCTTGACAGGGAGACTCTTCGAGCAGGGGTCCTCTTCCCAGCTCCTCATTTCCAATCTTTATTTCAAGTACCGGGAACTGAGCCTCCAAAACCGCGAACCGATTTCAGCTCAGTTTAGCCGGGATTCTTTTGCTCTTCAGAAAACACAATTTGTCGGGCCTGATGTCGACGCGACATTATGGCTCAAGCAAGATTCGAATCAAAAACTGAGCGGAGAGCTGAAAGGGACTCTTTCGCTCGCCTTATTGCCGCTCACCTGGAGGGAATTTGAAAAAGGGAGCGGGCCGGCACAACTCACATTGACAGTGGGCGGAACCTTTAAAAAACCTGAATTTTTTGGCTCTGCCCGCCTTGAGAATGGCAGTCTCAAGCTTGCATTCTTTCCTCACCCTCTCGAGCAAATTCATGCAGAGCTAAGCATCAATCAAAAACAGCTCGTGATCGAAGAGTGCCGGGGTCAGTTGGGAGGGGGGACAATCGACATTAGCGGAGAGATCTTCTGGAAAGGAAAATACCAGCTCGCTGGAGAAATCAAAAACGCGACAGTCAAATATCCGCCGTGGCTGACGAGTCAATGTTCAGGAAACCTTCTTTTCAAAGGAGAAAAAGAGCCCTATCTGCTCAGCGGCAATATCGAGGTCACTGAAACCATCTATCGGGAACCGATTCGATGGAAAACAGCCCTCCTTAAAGTGAAAAAAGAGGTGCCCAGGATAATAAGCGCGATCCCCCCTGCCGTCGCATTTGACATCCATGTCGGGGGACCCGGACGACTCCTGATTCGCAACAACTTGATCAGAGCCGATCTTAAGGGAGAAATCCAGATCATCGGAAATGACCGCTCCCCGAATATCGCGGGGACACTCGAGCTTGTCGAAGGCACATTCACTTTTCGCGAAACAGCTTTCACCCTCACTTCTGGAACAGTGCGATTCGACCACCCCGTTTCCATCACCCCTTATTTCCAAATCGGCGCTGAGGCAGCTATCAACCGGGCAAAGCTTCTGCCGAAAGATCTCTCCATTCTGACGCCGACATTTACCTATCAGATCTTCCTCACACTGACGGGAACACCCGATGATTACGACCTCTCCCTCAGCTCACAGCCTCCTCTTGCTGAACAGGACATTCTTGCGCTTCTCACTTATGGAATGACGCGCGCGGAAATGACTGCTGTAGAACAGCAGGCTGAAGAATTTACGGCCATTGAAATGGGTTCATTACTGCTCGGGGGAATAGAAGAACCGCTCACGGAACAGACAAGGAAGGCGCTCGGTATTTCTGTAAAAGTGGGACCGGCCTATTCATCGACACAGCAAGCCACCGTACCAAAAGTGACCATCTCCAAGGAGATCGAGGATCGTCTTTTCATGTCGTTCACATCGATCTTCGAAACAGAGTCCCTCGCGACTGAGAGAAAATTCGGACTTCAGTATCAGCTGACCGATTTCATGGCGCTCGATGCTCAATTGGATGATAAGCGTGACCTCAAAAAACCGGAGACAGAGGAAGATATCTCGTTTATCGATGCGGGCGCAGATTTGAGATTCCACTTTACGTTTAAGTGAAAGAATGAAACGACTTGGTAAAATCCCACTTGTTGAAAAAAAGTTCTCGACAAGCTCGAACAAAAAAGCATTTCTTCTTCGAGCGGGGCCGCAGGCCAAGTCGGGAAGCCTGCTGTTCCAAAATCCTCCACCTACCTTCAGTGCGATAACCGCAGATCCACCAGCGACGAGGCGTGTGGAGGCGAACACAAAGTTTAAAGTTTCACCCATGCGAGCCGGAACCGAGCGAGGACTCAGGGCACAAAGTTGGCTTTCAGCACTAAACAGCGCGTCCGAGCGGCCGAGGAGTCGGTGGATCAAGGTGTTTTTTGCCTTTCTTTTGGCTTCTCTTATGACAGTGACATTCTCTTCCGCTCGGCCCGCACAGGCAGAGTACTACATGGAAGCGCTTGTGGGAGAGAAGATCGCCCGGATTCATTTTGTAGGACCTGAAGAGATCTCACCTTCAACCTACAAATCCCTGATCACACTGAAGGAGGGTGCGCGCTTTTCCACTCGTGAACTTGATTCGGCTATCCGAGCTCTTTACAACAGCGGGAAATTTCAAAATGTCATTGTCCACACAGAAAAAGGAAAAGAGGGGATCGCGCTTATTTTCTATCTCAAGCCAAATGCCTTTGTGCGGCGTATCGACTTTGAAGGCAACCGCGTTTTTGATGATGACGAACTGGCCAGCCAGATCTCAATGCGGGAAGGGGACATTTTCAACCCACAGCTCCATTCAGCAGTTATCAGCCAGATCCAGAAATTCTACGAAGAAGAAGGATATCTCAATGTAAAGGTCTCTACGCGTTACGATGCCGTGGAAACCCTCTATCAGCAGAACGTGACCTTCCAGATTTCAGAAGGGAGTCTTTGTCGCTTCAGTGCCATTCAGATTGAACTTCCAGAGGGGAAAGAGGAGAGGGAAGAAGAGATCAAAGAGCTCTATAATCGTCTCGATCTGGAAGCCGGGGATCGCTTTACCCAAAGAGATCTGCAGGAGAGAATCAGAGGGCTGAAGATCCATCTTGCAAGAAATCATTATCTCACCGCGACTCTTTCATCTCCTCTTCTCTCTTTTAACGCGGATCGAAGTCGTGTCGATCTGATCCTCCCCGTCAAACCAGGCCCTCAATACCTCTTCTATTTTTCCGGAAATAAAAAGTACTCGAAGAGACAGCTCAAAGATGCCATCACAAAGCGGGCAGAAGAACTCCTGGGCGCCATGTCTGTTGATGAGGCCCTCTTCGCCATTCAGGAATATTATCTCACCCGTGGTTTCGCGAGCCTGCAGTTGTCCCATGAGATGAAGGTCAAAGATGCGATCAGAGAGATCAAAGTCTTTGTAAACGAAGGACCGCGGGCACTGATTAAAGAAATCGAAATCATCGGAAATCAGAGCCTCTCTGATGAGGAATATCGAAAGTTCTTGCGCGAACAGCCAAGTCAACTCATTGGAAGCGGCTATTTTTACCGGGCAGACTTTGAACAGGCAGTAGAACCGCTGGAGAGCTTCCTTCAAAACAGAGGCTTTCTGCGGGCAAAAGTAACCGATCTCCGCTTCATTCCGGAACGCGAGGGGAAGTTCTTTACGGTTCAAATGACGGTCGATGAAGGCGTACAAACTTTGATCGATGAAATCCAGGTTCAGGGAAACAGAGAGACCTCAACAGAAGAAATCCTTCTGCAATTTCCGATTAGAACCGGGATTCCACTCCAATTTCACGAGATTGAACTCGCCATCGGAAAATTGCGCGACTGGTATCAGGAACAGGGCTTCTATTACGCCAGCATCCAACAGCCGACTCTGCCGCTCCGGGAAAAGAGCGGTGTCGTCCGTGTAGGCCCGGATGATACGCACGCGAGCGTTTTCCTGATGATCGATGAAGGGCCGCGGGTCACCATTGGCGACATCTATATCCGCGGAAATGAATCGACGCGGGACATCGTGATCAGAAGAGAGCTCACCCTTCGAACGGGAGATTTTGTGAAACCATCCCAGTTGCGCCACGATGAGTCAAAACTCGCAAGGCTTGGGCTTTTTTCTCAAGTCATGATCGCCCCCCTGGAACAGGAAGTAAGAAAGGCTGTTCAACACATCGTGGTGCAGGTCAAAGAGCTCGATCACGGAGTCTTTGAATTTGGCGGGGGTTACAGCATCGACGACGGAATGCGCGGCTTTGCCGGAATAGCGCATCGAAATCTCTGGGGGATGAACCGAACGGCAAGCCTTTACGGGAAAATGAGCAGAAGGTTCAATCGCAAGGAGGTCCCCGGGAGTAAAGAACTCTTTATCGAAGGAGCCGCGACAGCAGGATACGTGGAGCCTCACTTTTTCCAGCAAAATCTCACCTGGAGAACCAATCTTCAATATGCGAAGGAGGGGACAATCCCGTTTGATAAGGAAAGCTACACAGGTTCCACTTCTCTGGAACGCTCGATCGGCCGCATCAATCTCATCGGAAAATATCAGCTCGAGTGGCGCAGCATTTTCAGGACATTGCAAGATGAAAGACAACTTGGACAACGCCTCATCAGCGCCATTCTCCCCACACTGCAACTCGACCATCGAGACAACACCTTTTACCCGACTCATGGCTCATTTCACTCAATCACCACTGAATATGCTTCTCCAGCACTCGGCTCAGATGCTGCAATTCATTATCTCAAGATCTTTGGCAACACGAATTGGTATTTTACATTCATCGATCCCCTCATTTTGGCATTTTCGCTTCGCGGAGGGTATGGAAAAAGCCTCCACGAGACATCCTCTATTCCTGTGGACAAGCGCTTCTATCTGGGGGGAAAAGGAACGATACGGGGCTTTAAGGAAAATTCGCTCGGCGTTGAAAGTGACTCACAAGAGGTGAGACTGACCACATTTCTCAATTACAAGACCGAATTGCGTTTTCCCATTTACGGAGATTTTACAGGCGCCCTCTTCCAGGATGGCGGAGGTGTTTTCTTTAGCGGCGATTTTAAAGGGGCGCTCAGAAACAGTGCAGGCGTAAGCCTCCAGTACAAGACCCCTGTCGGGCCTGTCAGCCTCGATTTGGCATTCCTGCTCGACAAGAAGCCGGAAGAGAAGATTCTGCGCCTCCACTTCGCCATCGGCACTTTCTAGGTTAAAGCGCGCATCACGCGGCGGATTCGCTGGATCGCTGTCACCCAAGTCATGATGGCGACAAAGGAGACGGCTAAAGTCGTCACCGTATCGAGAGGGAGATCCACATACGGCCTCACTAGAAGAACAAGGATAGGACTCAGAATGGAGCCGACACCTAAATAAACCACCTTTTCCGGCCTCTGCATGAGCCCCTCCTTACAAGTCACACCCATCACCTCACCCCGCGCTTTTGCGTAGCTCACCAGGAGCGATCCAGCCAGAGCCGCCGCTGTGACAAAAGCCATTGGAGTGCCGGAATTCCAAAATAGGAGGCCCATCAGAACCTATGCTTCTCCCAACCGGTCGAGCATCGCGTCATAGTAGCTTCCAGCGCGGCTTTCCATTCTTCGCGCCCGGGCCACCCTTCCGTCGAGAGAATCGCAGTAGCCGCCAAAGATCATCAGCCACCCTGCCGTTCCGAGATAACCCTGTGAAAAGGCAAAGCCAGCGGCAATGCTCAAAAGAAGACCCAGGGTCGTTACAGCATTCGGAGTCGCCCGAAGGGCGAGGAGGATATCGAGCAGAGGCGTGGTGACCCAATACCACCAGTTTTTGAGATGAACGGTGAGAAGCTTCGTGTTTGTTCTCCCAACCAGTTCGGGGTGGTCCTTTCCATCCCAGAAGATGAGCCAGAAGAAGAGCATCGAAATGAAAAAGACGCTATTGAGAATGATCAGCGGCGCAATGTGCCACCATAAAGTAATCAATTCACTATGGTGCAATGATGAATTCCTCCAAATCGATTTTAGGGAGCGGAAATCGTTTGGGACGCATCAATAGCCACTTTAATCCCAAAGGAGGCTTGCGTCACGTGGTACTTGTATGGCTTGGCGAGCTGGATACGCACATTTGAAAGCACACTCCCATCATTGTCAATGACATATTCCTGCTTCACTTCCTCAATCACATCGGGATCAGCGTGGAGGGCCTTCTTCATTGCCGGAAGCGCCGCGTTTTTCATCGTCACGATCAACTCTGCTTTCTCACTATTGTAGGCCACGTGAAACGGAACTTTCCTGTTGGCAAAGATGCCGAGGTAATGGATCGGATCGCGCTTGACGTATTTGATGCTGGAGACCCGCACTGCAGGGGGGGCATAAGTACGATTCACCGCACATCCCAGAGAGACCAGAAGGAATAAAAAAATACCGAAATGGCTTGCTCTCTTCATGGCAGTTTACTCCTTTGCGCGGTTCTTAGCGGCAAAAAATGCGTGACACTGGTCCCTCGCTCTTCACTGCGAAGCTTCAACAAGAGCCCTTCCTGACGAATCTCTCCGATCACAGCCATCTTCTCTCCCAGCCGATCTCCTTTCTGCACGAGATGCGTCTTTCCCATCGGGTCCTTTACAATAGCCCTCGGCGATTTTTCCTCCAATATGACTTCCAATAATTCGTATCGATCCAAGTCATATAAGATCAACGCGTCGGAGCGGACCACTTCATTTCCCTTCACCGAAAGGGGCTTGAGCAACTCTTCCCTTGCTTTTGTCGGAGGATGAACGGCCGCAAATGACGAATCACAGAAAATAAGAGAAAAGAAACAGATTCGAAAAAGCCAAGCTTTCGCAGCAAAATTCCTTTTGCTTCTCATCAGGCGCGATTCCTATCTGGAGATCCTTCACTTTGTTCAGGATGACAGAAACGCTGTTTTGCGTTTTACTTCACTCCACTCCAGCCTCAAAGGTAACAAAACTCTCCCCTAC
>JACQJE010000035.1 GCA_016205125.1 Deltaproteobacteria bacterium
ATCCCCCCCATTGTTCTCCAGCGAAAAGCAGAGCCCCTGAGCCATTTTGCGGCTCTCTTTCTCCACTCTGGCAAAAAAGATGACACTCCTGAAAGCCGCTCCAGATGGATGTTTCTGGCCGTTTATGGTATAATTTAATAGGGATATTAAGGAGTTAGTCAATGCGAAAGGAGATTCGGCATAGGAATTGCTTCTCTTTAATCAGTAGGGTGCAGTGATGAAGGTTATGTAGCAATAGGGCAAGAACCGAATTCACAGGGACGGACGATATGAAACGCTATTTAACGCAATACCAATTTCAATGGGTCCTCTTTCTCGCAGCAGCGCCTTGTTTTTTCTTAAATTCTCCTCTCTACGCCTTTGATCCTCTCTACGCCTTTGATGATCTCTCTGAATGGCGATATCAGGAATACGACCTCACACCAAAATACCACACTCCAGAAGAAAGGCAGGTCGCGCAAGAAAAGCAGACTCCTCAAGCCAAAGATGCAAACTCACCAGAGGAGTATCGCTATCAAGGACACCCCAGCGATATCTATCTCACCCCTGACATCTTTTCCGATGCCAATGATTTTGTACAACGCTCAAACTCGAGGAATACCAATCCCCTTTACTTTAGTATGGTTGAAGGGACTACTGCAGATGATGCAAGTATCGGGATGAACTTTCAGCGAATGAGGCTCGAATTAGAAAACCTCCTAGCCTACGATGTGGATGGAAAAGAAAATATCGACGGATTTCGTCAGGAACTCAACACTAACTTCGAGAAAGCGCTCACCGATCAGCTCGGCATCAATTTGACGAACACAAGCAAACTCAGCGGGAACCAAAACGTCCTGATGGGACTGAAATTCTCCTTCTAATCCTCAGCGTGTTCTCTCAGCACGAGCCCACCGATCACTTTGGGGTAAAAATAGGTCGATTTTTGAGGCATTGTTTCGCCAGCGCGCGCAAAATCAACGATGTCTGATACCTCTGGCTTTGGAAGGAAAAAGAGCGCCTGAAGATCTCCTTTTGAAAGCCGCAGCATCGCCATTTTCACGTCGCGAGTGAGACCTTTGACATATTCCACCCCCTCCTCCTTGCGAGCCATCTCTTCAGAAATGCCAAGGGTCCGCTCAAAAACAAGATGATGCAGCGCAACGACAGACGACCTCTTGTAACAGAGGTCATGCCCTGAACAGAACTCCTCGAGAATCTGCAAATTTTTGAGTGTTCCTATGTGAAAATTGATGTCCCCGAACAACTTACACCCAAAGATAGGAATCCCATGCTTTGCCTCTTCCAACTGCTCGAAAAATTTTCTGGCGTCCGCTGTCGCCGTAATATCAAAGTATTCTGAAAGCTTTTTAAGGCAGCTTTTCTGATTAAACCCTTCTAATCCATACACCGCTCGGTGAATGGGAAAAACCTTTAACCCTTCATCTTCCAGGGGACAGAGATACATCATCATAGATTCGTAAGGAGCATCAGTTCGATATCCTTTCTCTTTGCGCATCCTATCGCGGTATTTGATCGCTGCGCAGTAGCGATGGTGACCATCGACGATGTAGAGCGGCGTCGGTTTCAGATAGCGACAGACCTCTTCGATAGTCTTCTCGACATTGATCCTCCATAAAAGATGGCGCACCTTGAGGTTATCCATCACATCGATAAAGGGGGGTCGGTGGAGAATCTTTTCGCACAGAGTTCGGACAGCCAGCGTCGGATCGGGGTATGCGGTAAAAATAGGGCTGAGATTGGCGCGGCAGGCAGAGAGGAGTTGAAAACGATCCTCCGTAGGATCTGGCATGATCGCCTCATGCGGAAAGATGGAATCCTCAGTCAGTTTAACGGATGCAATCAGCCCATCCCTCTGCCAGCGTTTCCTGTCCCCCAGTGTAAATTCCTGACGATAGTAGTAAAGACAAGGGGTGACATCTCTGAGAAAGACCTCTTCTCTCAGCCACGTATGAAAATTTTCTGCGGCCCTTGTATAGACATTGTGCTCTTCATCATCTTCAAGACGCTTTTCCTCTTTGACAACTCTTACAAAATTGTAGGGATGCATCTGGAGAAAATGATCCCGGCCGCGCTCAGAAATAATGTCATAGGGAGGAACAACGACGCGGGAGAGATCGTGAATCTTTTTAAAGTTATAGTGAATCCCTCTAAACGGCGCTATCATCACCAGAAATAACCTCTGCAATTTGCTTGTGTGAAATCGCGCCCGCCCGGATGACTGACCAGGCGCCGCTCTCCTCTACCCGGACGACTGTCGATGTCTGACCCCCACCTTCTCCCGTCGGATTGGGAGCAATCCAGTCAACCGCCTCTCCAAAATAATCTCTCACTTCCTTCGGTGTGCGGGCGGGGGGGAGACTCGTCGGGTTTGCGCTCGTCGCAGTAATGGGTTGACTCAGAGGGCTCAACAAACTCTTGAGTTCGGAATGACTGGAAACGCGAAACCCCACCATCCCTGCGTTGCCTGTAATATAGGGAGAAAGGTCGCGTGCGGCTGGCAAAACCAAAGTAAGCGGCCCCGGCCAAAAAGCTTCTATGAGATGGCGCGCCTTCTCCGGGATGGAGCGAACACAGCGCTCCATGTCTTTGACATCGAGGAGCAAAATTGAGACGGGGCGCGGCTGCAGCTTCCACCCTTTCAAGCGATAAAGCTTGATGACCGCATTTTCATTAAAGGGATCAACGCCCAAGCCGTACACCGTCTCAGTCGGATAAGCAATAATGCCGCCGCGCGCAATGATATCCGCCACATTCTCTTCTTCTGCTGTTAGAATGGCTTTGGAAGCTTTTTCTTCAATTTCCGGTGTCTTGCGCTCGCCCCGATCGGCCATCTGATCTCCCCGTCTTTTCGCGCCGTCATCTTACCCAAAAATCAAGCTCACTTTTTCGGCTTGTAACCGAATTGGCCTTCTCTGACTTTCTCTGCCATCGACTTTCGATACACTTCCAATTTCTTCTTCAAGGGGTCAGATGTCAAGGCTAAAAAGCGCACGATAAAAAGAGCGCCATTTTTTGCGCCCGGCTCCCCAATGGCCATCGCCGCCACTGGAATCCCTCCAGGCATCTGGACAATGGAAAGGAGCGAATCGATCCCTTTCAAAACTGACGAAGGGACCGGAACCCCAACCACCGGAAGGAGGGTCTTTGCCGCAATGACACCCGGCAGGTGAGCGGCATGCCCAGCCGCGGCAAGGATCGCCCTGACTCCAGCCTGATGGGCCTCTTCAATCAATGGATCCAGATCGGCCGGCGTGCGGTGAGCAGAGACCGCAAACGCTCTATAGACTAAACCGAAATGATCAAAAACTTCAATGGCTGGTTTGAGATAGGGGAGATCATTCTCACTTCCTGCCACTATCAAAACATCCATCTCATTCATTGATTCACTCCGATATCTTTCCGATAATAACAGCCAGGCCAGCGAATCTTCTCCGCCACTCCATAGGCCCGCTCTCGCGCTTCTTCAAGCGTCTCACCCCGCGCAGTTACACCCAACACGCGCCCGCCGCCCGTGAGAAACCTCTTTCTCTCAGCGTCCCAAGCTGTCCCCGCATGAAAAATGGAGACCTGATCGGAGGGCTCAATCGTATCAAGCCCGGAAATCGCCAACCCCTTTTCGTAGATACCCGGATATCCCGCAGAGGCCATCACAACGCAGAGCGCCGCGTCTTTATCCCAATCAGGAGCGCACTCGGATAGTTTTCCCGCCGCCAGCGCCGAAAAGAGATCGTAGAGATCGCTGCGCAACCGCATCATAATGGGTTGTGTCTCAGGATCCCCCATGCGAACGTTAAATTCAAGCACATAGGGCTCTCCCTCGACAATCATCAGCCCCACGTAAAGGATTCCCCTATAGGTGATCCCTTCCTTCCCTAAACCCCTCACCACCCGTTTCAGAATTCTCTCTTCCACTTTGGATAACAGATCCCGATCGACCCCCGGAACCGGGCTAAAAGCACCCATTCCCCCCGTATTGGGACCCGTATCGCCATCCCCGACGCGCTTGTAGTCCCGGGCCATCTGAAGCGGCACAATAGAATCCCCATCGACCAGCGCCAGGTAAGAGAGCTCTTTTCCTCGCAAGCGCTCTTCAATCACAATCCCGTCTCCGCGCACTCCAAAATCGCCCTGCGCAAAGAGCGATTCCACTGCCGCACGCCCCTCCTCTCGCGACCCGCAAACCGTGACCCCTTTTCCCCCTGCCAGTCCGTCCGCCTTAATGACGCACTCCTGCTGAGTCTGCAGATATCGAAGAGCTTTTTTGACATCCGTGAAGGCTTCAAACGGTGCAGTCGGCACTTCGTGACGCGCCATGAACCCCTTCGCAAAAATCTTGCTCGACTCCAAACGCGCCGCACTCTGCGTCACACCGACAATCGCCCTTCCCCTCTCAAGAAAGCGATCAGCCAGGCCCTCCGCCAAAGGAACCTCCGGCCCAACCACTGTGAGATCCACCTGCTCGGCAAATTGAACCAGCCTCTCTATCTGATGACTGGCGATATCGACAAGCGCGACCTTCTTCGTCATCGCCATCCCTGCATTTCCTGGAGTACAATAGACCTTTTCGACGCGCGGCGACTGCGCCAGCTTCCAGGCAATCGCATGTTCGCGCCCCCCGCTTCCGATCACTAAAACTCGCTTGGACAAGGGAAAACTCCCCCTGCGGTAGGATGAAAAAAAGCGAACCGCCACTCTAAGAGAGATAGCACTCCATGTCAACATGGATCAGGGTCTTACGCTACCTGCTTGCGGGCAAATTCTTCAACCTTCGGCTTCACCAATTTCTTAAAATCAGCAAAGCTGATCTTAATCAGGCTCGTATGAGAACCGGGCTGAATCCAGATCTCCTTATCAGCTGCAAGGCTCTTATCCGCGTAAACATCGATCTTCCAGAGATTTCCGAAGGGGGGCATGGCTCCCACTTCACACTCCGGAAAAAGGCTCTGAATCTCCCCTTCCGTAGCAAGCCGCAACTCTTTCTCGTCTACGATCTCCGAAAAGGCATCCAGATCGACCTTGTAAGAAGCAGGAAGAGCAAGCATGTAGAACTTCTTCTTCCCCTTTACAACCACCACCTTGACAACCTCCTGACCTCTGGCATGCACAGACTGAGCGACTTCCTGTGCCGTGTATGCCTCCCGGTGAGGAACTTCCTGATACTTGATTTTTTTGCTTTCTAAATAGTCAGCAAGCTTCTGCACGACTCCCATTTGGCAACTCATCCGTAACCTCTACATAGGTTGAGTGATATTCACAAACACCATAACCCTCCCCCCTCGA
>JACQJE010000030.1 GCA_016205125.1 Deltaproteobacteria bacterium
GAGCCGGGGGCGGGTTCAGATGTCGCAGGGATGTCGACTTCCGCCAAAAAAGCGGGCAATGACTACATTCTCAATGGCGAGAAATCTTTCATTACGAACGCTTCTCACTCCAAGATGTTTGTGGTCTTTGCCACGCATGACCGCTCCAGGAGGGACAAGGGGATTTCGACCTTTGTCGTCCCGTCTGATGCAGAGGGGCTCTCGATCGGGAAGAAAGAGCACAAGATGGGTCAGCGCGCATCGAATACCGCGAGCGTCATTTTTAAAGATGTGCGGGTCCCCGCGGAAGATCGACTCGGCAATGAAGGGGACGGTTTCAAGATTGCAATGCGCACTCTTGATCACAGCCGTCCTCTTGTAGCAATTGCGGCGGTCGGCCTGGCGCGCTCTGCCATGGAATACTCGATCAAATACGCGGCAGAGCGGAAGCAGTTTGATCAACCGATCGCCTCCTTTCAGGCGATCCAGTTTATGATTGCAGATATGGCAAAGGATATTGAGGCGTCAAGATGGCTCACCTACTACTCTTCATGGCTTCTCGACCACAACAGACCCTCCACCCTTTACTCATCGATGGCGAAATGTATGGCCTCGGACGTGGCCATGAGGGTCACGACGGATGCTGTCCAGATTTTTGGAGGGTATGGTTATAGCAGAGAATTTCCGGTGGAGAAGCTGATGCGCGATGCCAAACTCCTCCAGATCTACGAAGGAACCAATCAGATCCAGCGGCTGGTGATTGCAAAAAATCTTCTCAGCGTAAGCTAAAATTACAGCGACAGCGTGACTACATCGATGCTGCTTTGTCCTGCGCTGCGGGGGTACCACCCGCAGACTCCTTCATTCCGCCTTTGAGCAGCATCCACGTTTTGAGATAGTTGTAAGCCTGCTGGAGTTGGAAATCGCTTTCCAAATCGGCGAGCTGTTCTTTCTTCCGCTCACCCTTTTCTTCTTTTTTCGGTTCTTGCTTAGGCTCCTTCTTCATTTCTTCTGGTTCTTCTCCATTTTCAATATGGTGAGGAAGATCCCGTTCGCGCTGCATGCGAAGTTTTTCGGCCTTTTTCTGTTCGGTTTTAAGGAGTGACATATCGATCTGCTCGACGACGACATCGGGGGTAATCCCCTTTGCCTGAATCGAATGGCCATTGGGTGTGTAGTATTTTGCGACGGTGAGCTTCAGTGCAGATTGATCGGTCAATTCGATCACCGTCTGGACAGAGCCTTTGCCAAAAGTCGGTGTTCCGACCACCAGGGCGCGTTTGTGATCCTGCAGTGCTCCTGCGACGATTTCTGAGGCGCTGGCAGAAGCGCCGTTGACCAGAACGACCATCGGGAAACCACTGTAGGTCTTCTCTTTGTGAGCATAATGAATCTCTTTTGATTTCCCTTTTCTTCCAACGGTAGAGACAATGACCCCCTCGCGCAGAAAGAGATCGGCAACTTCTACAGACTGGTCGAGAAGCCCTCCAGGGTTATTCCGCAAGTCAAGGATGACCCCCTTAAAACCTTTTTTGGATGTCTTGTTCTTAAGCACCTTTGTCAGGTCATCTGTTGTCTTTTCGTTAAAGGTCGAGACTTTGGTATAGAGAACCCCGTCTGGCAAGTCTGCTTCCTTGATACTCTGAATCCGGATGATTTCACGCGTGATGGTAAAGTCTTTCGGCTCTTCAAATCCCTCCCGCACAATGGTCACAGTCACCCGCGTTCCTTTCTTGCCGCGGAGTTTGTTGACCGCTTCAATGATGGTGATCCCCTGAGTCGAATCCCCGTCAATCTTCACAATTTTATCGCCCGCCTGAATACCCGCTTGCCAGGCGGGGGTATCTTCTATAGGGGCCACAATGGTCAGCACATCGTCACGAATGGTGATTTCAATTCCAAGCCCGCCAAATTCACCTGAAGTGTCTCCTTTCATCTGTTTAAAGACATCGGGGGGAAGAAAATTGGTATGCGGATCGAGCGTGGCGAGCATCCCCTTAATACCGCCATAAATCAGATCCTTTGAGTTGACCTCATCAACGTAGTTCTGTTCGACGTAATAGAGGACTTTGGCAAAGATATCGAGTTTTTCGTAAGCATCCTGAGAGACGGCAAAACTGGAGCGGTTGGTCATTCCATAGATGTAAAACACTGCGGATGCAACGACCGCTCCGATGAGAACACCCTTGATCTGGCGCATTTTGATCGCAATTTTTTTCATGGCCCGCCTTCTCTCAGAAATGTGAACGATTTCGTTTCACAAATGTAACATAAGGAGTTGTGTTCGACAAGTTAATTACCTGTTCCAGTTGCATGTCTGAAGGCGTTTTCGACGTCGAGTACCCCGGATGAAACGACGCTTTCATTGAGACTCGGCACTTTGCGTACTGACTCGATGAGGATCCGCTTCAGTTGATCATACGTCAGATCTGGAACCGCGGACCAGACCAGTGCTGCGGCGCCAACGACGTGAGGTGTTGCCATCGAAGTGCCGCTCAGAAGCTGGTAATCGTTGTTGGGTGTTGTGCTCAGAGTGTCGACTCCTGGTGCAGCCAAATGAACAGATTGTTTCCCATAGTTGGACCACGATGCGAGTTTGTCATTCTGATCTGTAGCCGCGACGGCGATAATGTTGTCAATCTTGTAGCTGGCTGGATAAGAGGGCTGGCTGTCGATATTATTCCCGCTGTTTCCTGCGGCCGCGACAAAAAGGACGCCCATCTTTCGTGTCTCTATGATTGTATCTTCGAGCGCTTTGGAATAGGAACCCCCACCCCAGCTATTGTTGAGAACCCGTGCGCCATTGAAGGCGGCGTATTCAATCGCCTTAATGGCATTGTTTGTTTTGCCAGAACCCTTGTTGTCGAGGAATTTCACTCCCATCAGGAGGATCCGGGGGCTGACACCGATGGTCCCTTTTCCGTTTTCACCCACAGCGCCAATGGTGCCGCTGACGTGCGAACCGTGCCGGTTGTCATCATAAGGGAGAGGTTCATTTGCTACAAAGTCCCACCCCACTAAATCGTCGACATAGCCGTTATTATCATCGTCGACCTTATTATCTGGAATCTCTTTCTCATTGCGCCAGAGGTTGTAGGCCAAATCTTCGTGGTTGTAGTCAATCCCTGTATCGATGATCCCTACAATGACATCATGGCTCCCCATCCAGGTTGGCCATACTTGTGGAGCGCGAACGGTCTTGACACCCCAGGTCTGTCCAAAGAGGGGATCTGCTTCACCATTTGGCTCGCCGGGAGCTGGATTGAGTGCTGGTTTTTTTGACTTTGCGGGCGGAAAGAAGCCGGCAAATGCATATTGATAGTAATTGGGTTCCGCATATTCGATATTGGGGTTGCGCCGAAGTTTCAGGAGCGCTTCTTTGATCGACATCCGCGTCCGCAGAGTCACTAGCGAAAGATCTGCGACCATAAAATCCGATTCTACCGAAGCGGCTTCGATGTCAGAGAATGTGGAAAGGATATCAGAAGAGCGAATATCCCCGCGCCACTTGATAAAGATCTGCTGGTCCACATAAGGGAGGATCCAGCCCTCCACATTGATGTCATGATTCGCATTGGTGAGCGAGGATGAATAGAACTGTTGAAAGACTAACCCAAGGACAAAGAGGCTCAGTACAGCTGAGCCTGCGGCAATATATTTTAACTTCATGGATACTTCCTCCTGCGGACAGATGAGAACTCACTAGACTCTTCACTTGTTATCGGAGGGGAGGGGGAAAAGTTGAGAAAGTGGAAAGGCGCTACCCAAATCCGGTAAATTGAAAAAGATGATCTTCCCTGAGCTGAAGATCTGGCAGCATTGAAGGTAACATAACAAACAATACTGGGAGGAGCATCGCGCATTCGCCCTCGCAAAGCGGTGATTGTTAGGTACATATCATGAAAGATTCGATGTAAAGCCCTGACACTTATCGTGCCAAAATCCGTCGTTCAGATCGGTCGCGTCGTGGCATGCTTTTTGCTTTCATAGTCTGAGTAGTGTAAACCAGCTCCTTGCCCCTTCAGGGTTGGAGGAATCTAACCGTTGAATATGACCCGTTTTTTAGGAGAGCGAGATGAGAGACAATAGGGAAGGAAACAAAGGATTCATGAGAGAAAGAGCGCCGAAAATTGCTGAAGAGGGCCCATTTTGTCACCGCACGCTGAGAGGCCGCATGATATTTTTTCTGGCCACCCTTTCCTTCTTTGCCGCGCTCTTGCTCCCCCTTTTCGAAGGGTGGGCCGGCGGGCGTGCCCGCATTGTGGAAGAGTTGCTTTCCGTCCTGATGCGGAAGCAATCTGCGGCGGCGGTGAGCGCAACGACCTTCGCGCCTTCCCGCCTCGTCCTCGAACGGTCTCTATTATTACGGCAATTTGGACCAGAGATTCTGATGGAAATGGCCAGAGGGAGTCACTGGACGCTTTCTTCTGAAGATCAGAGATTGATTGAAGAACTACAGAAGATTGTCCTGCGGGAGGATAATATTTACGCGCTTCGCATCTGGACGCAATCTGATCCCGGTCTTTACCAACAGCTTCTTCCTGATCTGCGGAGTTTTCTTGACCTCGATTCCCCTCCTTCCAAACTCCTTTCCATGGAAATAGGGGATGAAGAACTTCCGGTCGACCTGCCGGAAAGTGCAGGGGGTCCTATTCGACGCTTGCTGGCCACCTTGCACCACCCAAAGAGTTCTCCACAGGAGCGCTCTCAGAGTGCACGTGAGCTTGGAAGCTTTAAATATCAGGAAGTGCGCATTTCATAGCTTGAAACGGTGAGAAGTGAAATCTCTTCACGGAATCCCAACTCGTATGTGCTGAGTGCCGCGCTGGGCTCTCTTACGGGCATGGTCGATCAGTCAGTAAGCAAAGAGCTGGAACAACTCCTTTCTCTATTTAACGAAAAGATCACGGCCAACTGGAAGCCACATGTTGAATCTCTTTTTAAGGAGGTCATCAGTAAAAGCCGAATCCAGGAAAAAGTCGAACTTGCTTCTTTAAAAGCAGTGAATGGCCCAGAAGGCGAAGGGGATAGTCTTGATGAGCAACTGATGCATGCAGTGGATCAAGGGTCACTCTCCCGGGAAGCTGGAGGTGTCTTTAGAGCAGGAACGGGAAGATTTTTGTCCGATGAATTGATGGCGTGGGAAAGAAAAGGGACGCATCCGGAGATTACAGGAAGAGAGAGGGAGGTGCAGCGTGTACTGGAGGTGCTGGTTCGTCTCAAAGCTCGTGTGCCTGTGTTGGTAGGACGGGCTGGAGTCGGAAAAACCGCTATTGCGGAGACATTAGCCCTTAGGATAGCTGAACGCAGGTTGCGCGACAATATCGTTCTTGACAGAGAATTTCCGAAAGGTTCTGTCGTGATTCAAACTACCCCGGGCAAGATTTCAGAGCTGGCGCGTTCAAATGATCCGACATCACAGGCCGTTGCCGTTGAGAATTATATACGTTCGATCAAAGAGGTTGAAAAGGCACTTGGCGTCACCATTGTTCTCTTTGTCGACGAGTTCCATACATTCAGCCGGGCTCAGTTGAACGCTTTGAAACCCTTAGTTGAGGATGTCGATGGCGTGCGAATTGTGGGAGCCAGTACGCCGGGTGAGTTTGAATTGTCCCTGGACAATGACAATGCCTGGAGACGCCGTGTTGAAGCTGTAAATGTATCGGAGATGAGCGAAGAGCAGACACTGGAAGTCATCAAAGAGGGATGGCTGGATGTTTTGGAGCAGCGTTATTTTGTGAAGTTTACCGGGGACGAACTCGTAGATGTCTTACGACTAGCGCAAGAAGTTTACCCCGATTTAGCTCGCCCGAGCGCACAGATTAAGTTTTTGGACGCATTGGCAGCCTATACGAGTACACGGGAAGAGAAGACGAATCAGGAGATTGAGATTGGTGTCGAGGCAGCAAAAGAGTACGCATCGATCTTGACCGGCATACCGATCAATCCGCGTAAGCCGCAGGAGCTGATGCCTTATATTGAAAAGGGACGATCAGAGTTAAAACGACGTGTTGTGGGTCAGGATCATTTGGTGGACGCCTTAGTCAATCTCTGGCAGCAGGTGATGACAGGAGAGCCGGGTAAAGCGGCTAAGTCAGCAGTCATAATAGGTACGACGGGTGTTGGTAAGACACTCATTGCGAAGCAGTTGGGTGAGGTCTTTTTGGGTAGTCGCGAGAAGGTTTTAACCATTGATGCAACGGCCTTCCAGACAGGTGATTTGTCGCTGAATAGTCTGATTGGAGCCCCTCCTGGAGTGATTTCGAGCGATAAGAGAAAAGGGGTTTTGCCAGAATGGTTAAGTGGACCGGGTAAGCAGGCGGGTATCATTATAATTAACGAGTTTGATAAGGCTCATCCGGATTTTGCGAAGCGGCTTATGGAAATGCTGGACCAAAAAACACTTACAGCTGGAGACGGAAGAGAGTATCGATTATCCAGACATTTGATTGTTTTCACAACAAACCGCGGCGCAAACCGGGTTTTTGATCCGAAGCTTGGCAAGTTCCTGAGTACGGAGGAGATGAGCAGGAGAGTAGAAAACATTACTCCGTCGCAGGCCAAGAGTTTCTTTACAGAGTCTGAAGGGTATGCATCGAGAGATGCCGGCCGCCTGCCGCCAGAGGTGGTCAACCGGATTGATGCGTGGATGGTCGCAAAACCGCTCACGTTTGAAGATGCGGTCAAAATTGCCGAAATCGAGATAACGCAGTTGACAGAGAGTCTCTTAGAGCAGCACGGCTTCAAAGTAGCGTTTAGCCAGGACTTAATCCGCCGTATTGTGGAGCAGAGCTTTACAAGAACGGAAGGCGTCCGGGATGTTAAGCAAGCCCTTGAGCGGACATTTAACGAAGTGCTGGGGGCGATTTGGAAACATGTGGAAAATGTGGAGCGGAGTGAGTTTGCTGTTGAGATTCATGACGAGAGGGAAAAAAGCTTATTACGCGTGATTGATAAGAAGCAGGACGATCCTGTTGTGGTCGAAGTACCCTATCATACGCCGCCCAAATTTATGGCCATTCAGGACCCCCGATTTATGGAAATACTCAGCCATCTGGGAGAAAGGCTGCGGGGTGAAATATATGGTCAGGATGAGGCCATCGAGACGATTGTGCGGGCCGTTCGACGCCGCGCTGCTATGCCTGGCTCACGACCACTCTCAATAGGGTTGTTTGGTCTGACCGGGACTGGCAAAACTGAGATTGCGAAGTCGTTAGCGAAGTATCTGTATGGTGGTGTTGAAAGAGCGCGTATTCTTTCCTTCGGGAAGATACAGGAGAAGTTTGATCTTGCCAATATCTTCAATCCACCCAAGGGTGTTCAGGGCAGTGATGAGATCAGTGAGTTTGAGCGTATACTGCAGAGTTTTGGAGAAGAGGGTGGAGTCATTGTCTTTGACGAGCTTAGTAATATGGGCAAGGGGCGTCATCCGCATGAGCGATCAGCCTTATTTATGCAGCTCTATGAGATCTTTGAAGAAGGGGAATGGACCAGTCCGCTCGGCAAGACATATGACCTCTCCAAATTTACCATTATCTCAACCGGTAATGATGGGGAACATCTATTCAGACAACAGCCGAACGAAGATCTCAAACTCGCCGTGTGGGAGCAGATGCATAGCCGCGATCGCATTGTTCAGATTTTGCTGGATTCCCATATACCAGAGGCATTTATCAATCGGATGGATGCGCTTGTCCTGATGCGCCCGACTGGAAGCCATGTACAGGGTGAGATTGTTCGGAAATTCATGCGTGCAGTTCAAACAGAGTTTGAAAGAGAATATAACATTTCGATTATCTTTGCGGATGATCTTATCGAGAAGATATCACAGGCATTTTTCCCGATTCAGGAAGGCGCACGAGCTGCGCGAAGGTTTGTAGAAGAAGAGGTGAGCGGACTGGTTGCCGAACTCATCATGGCGCATCAAAGTGACATTGCGAAGGCTGAGGATCGGATTGAGCTTCACGTGACGCTTGAGTTAGATGCGCCTGAGAAGCCATGGGCTGTCGAGCGCGTCGAAGCTGCTAAGGGGATATTGCGAGTAGAAGCGAAGCTGGATAGGGGAGTGGTTCGGGAAGAGCGTGAAGTGAGGCCCATTTCGTTACCGAATCAGGTATCCAGAGAAGATGCGAGACGTACGGCTATCCATGAAGCGGGTCATGCCCTTGTGAATGAGCGATTAGGTCAGCCGCGCGGTCGCCTTGAGTGGATTACAATTGCCCAGGCTGGAGATGCCGGTGGTTATGCACGATTTAAAGGGCATGAAAGCGGTGTTCATACACGACAGGGCGTGCTTAATGAGCTCGCCGTGATGGCGGGGGGGATGATGGCGCAGGAACTGCGCGGTATGGAGCGGGACTCCGGCTGGCAAAGAGATCTTCAGCAGATGCGTGCCTTGGCACAAAAAGCAATCCTGCAATACGGACTCTCCTCTGAACTCGATGCTCTCCCGAATTTAGGCCATGAAGAGGGTCTCTCGCAATTATCTGCAGATCAAAGAGAGAGGGTAAATACCGAGATCGAGAAATTGATGACTGAGGCCAAAGAGTTGGCTCGGCAGGTTTTGTCCGCAGAGGGCACTGAGCAGTTTCTTAATGACCTTGTTGAGAGACTTCTCCAGGAGGGATCCCTTAAAGGCGGGACCGTTTCCGAACTCCTCGCAGATGAAAAAGTGGAGAGTAAAGAAAAAGCCGTGACTGAGCAGCAGTCTCCTTTCCCTCCTGAACACAATGATGAATCTCCGGCAGGGACCAAAGAATCGAGATCTGAACAGTTTTTATCTCCAGCCGATCTGTCTGATGCAATTGAGAGGAACCGGCACCGGGTCGCCGAGTTCGAATTCTTAGCCGAAGAAGCCGGGAAACTGGGCGTTCGTCTCTGGCTCTTTGGCGGCACTGCGGCTGGGTTTGCCCACTATGTTTATTGGGATCTGATGAGAGAGCGGGGTGTGGAGAGCTTGCCGGAAGAGCGTTTTGATTATGACTTTACGAACATCTACCGCTCCACACAGGATGCCGATCTGGCGATTGATGGAATCCCTGAGCAGGCCGATCAGTTAGAAAGATCCGTGCGGGAGAAATTCCCCCATCTCCAAGGCAATAAATCGGTCTGGGAGATTCGAACCCTGCGGAAGAAAAACGGCGGCAATCGCATCCCTATTCTTGGAAGAGAGGCTTTTGATTTTCAAAACCAGCATACCGATTCAAATTCAACGGGTTTGATTGAGCTGACCCAATCAACGGAACCGGTCGTTCGGGATGCAAGAGACTGGAGTGCGGAAGAATCAAACTTTTTAAGGGATGTCGCAACTCGAACCCTTCACTATTACGACTCTAAAAAACATGAAGAGACCTCGCGTGCCCGTGAAGGGAAGAATCCTCCGATTGTCTCAGTCATTCGCTACCTCACGAAGATCTTCCAGTTTGAACTTAAGATTCCTCAAGAGAGTCTGAAGAATTTGAAGAAGGTGATAGAAGCGTTTGATCCTGCAGAGCTTAAGAATGATTATGTGAGACACTGGATGGAGAAGAATGCGAAGAAGCTCATCCTGAATGCGGTGGACGTTGAGTACGCAATCGAGACACTGGGTGAGCTGGGTCTGCGCGAGAAGCTCATTGCTCTTGGAGATAAAAACGAGCCGCATACGATGGCCTGGTGGCTGAATCGGGAGCCCCTGGCGGGAAAACCCCTGGGGCAGGGAGAAGGGAAGACCATGAATGATCTTGTTCGTGAAGGAGAGATCCAGCCCGATCCGGATCGTGGAAAAGTAGTTGCTGCTCATGAGACTTTTAGCTTCCTCGCCTATGAGACGATGACCCATCATCCCGCCGGCAAGCCCAATGCACTTATTTCCCGGCAGGGCATTCCGGGGGAAGCAGCTGCCTATGGAGATGGATTTTATACACGTATAGGAAGTTCAGGTGCGCGAGGGACGGGATTGACGGTTCGATATGAAGTCGAGGGTCGTGCCAGAGAGGGAGTCGATTTTGAGCGCAATGGCGATTTCCTGATCTTCAGGAACAAAAACGCCTTAAAAGTCATCCCTGAGATCCTCACGATGACGCCCGGGGAGTATGCGGATCTCATTACGAACCCCCAGTTTAGCGCAGAAGGAAGTGATCTGGCGGTTTATCTGCGACTCAAGCGGCGCATTTTTAACCAACTCTCTGCATCCTCTCAAGATCAAAGACAAGCATGGTTTAAGCGGCTAAAAAAGGCGAATCTTACTTTTTCCAAACAACGGTTTGAATTCATTGTGGCTCTTGGGAGTGATTCTATCAAAGAATATATCGCGGTCGCTCAGGCGGGAGATAGAGTTGCGGGGATTGAGTACGTCTTTGGAGAGGGGGTAGAAGATGCTCAAAGTGCTTTAATCGAGCAATTTGCAGGTGAGGAAGTTGATGCGGAGACTGAACTGGCCTTAACGAAGCGCCTTTATCGAATTGGCACAGAAGGGGTAGTGAAGTTAGCTAGAAGCACAAATGTGCAAGCTTATGTGGCTGCGTATCTTAATGTGGCAAATTCAGAGATGGCGATTGGGAGAACGCTTTCTCTCTGTCTCCATTCGGGGGCAGAGGAATATCGCGCGTTCGGAGAAGATCTCTTAGCCCGCCTGGAAAATTCTGATTGGAAGGATGCGCCAGTTGTTGCGGCCTATCTTGACATTGCAAGAATCGGCCAGCAGAGGTCTGCTCCTTTTCCAGAAGCGGCAAAAGAGTGGCTGACCCGTGCCGATGTGATCCCAGAGATCAAAGCTCAATTCTTGCTCTCCAATTTGGGAGTTGAGGTTTCTGGAGATTCTCAGCCGAATCCATCGTCTCACTCATCCCCTCTCCCCTTTGTGGGAGAGGGAAACATATCCTCCCCCCTCGAGGGGGAGGATAAAGGTGAGGGGGCTCCTCTCTACGTCCGCTATCGGGATTCCATGCCACAAGCTGAGAGAGATGCAGTCCTGAAAGTCATCGACGAAAAAACGAATCTATTCCTCTTCGAAAAACTAGCAAAAGAGCAGGGGGAGCAGCTGCTTCGTCGTTTTTATGAAGTGGCGAAAGCGGAGAGTTTTCTCTATATCCCGTTCGAATTTCCGAAGAAAGGGAAGCAATTTCGCATGGGTAAAGGGGATGGGGCTCACGATGTTGTCCTTACCCGGTCATTTGGCATGCAAGCGACCCCTTTTACACAGCTGCAGGTGGCTCTTCTGTTAGGCGAAAATCCATCTCGTTTTAAAGATACGGGGGCGATTTGGATCATTAATAGTAAAGAGATGAAGATTGATGCGAACCGGCCAACAGAAAGTATCTCGCACAACGACATCCAAGAGCGCATCATGGTGAAACTAAATGAGATTGACCCACGCTATCAGTGGCGACTTCCGATGGAAGCGGAGTGGGAATATGCCGCGCGTGGTGGAACAGATACGGCTTACTCCTTTGGGGATGACAGCACAAAACTTTTTCAATATGGGTGGTTTAGTGAAAACTCCGACGGGAAGACGCAAGAAGTGGCGAGGTTGAAACCAAACGCTTTTGGTCTTTTCGATATGTATGGACTTGTTTGGGAGTGGTGCCAAGACTGGTATGGGGATTATCCCAAAGAAAAAGTGGTGGATCCGCAAGGCCCGAAAACAGGCTCGTACCGCGTTTTCCGTGGCGGCGGTTGGCACTCCGCCCCGGGGCTCCTGCGGTCGGCTGCCCGCAACTACTACGGGCCCGCTATCCGCCATGGCGGCGTTGGCCTTCGTGTTGTGAGGACTTA
>JACQJE010000031.1 GCA_016205125.1 Deltaproteobacteria bacterium
GCCAAAGAGGCTCGATTTAATAATCAGACTAATCTCCTTGAAGTTGATGTTGAGGACAAGGAGATCCACGGCCTCATGGACGGCGGACATACGTATCTTCAACTGGAAAAATTCAAGCAATGCAAGGATGAGCGCCAACTCGAACGGCAATTCGTTAAGGTCGAGATTCTGACGGGTTTAACGAAAGATAAAATTGTGGATGTGGTTGCTGGCCGAAACACCTCAAACCAAGTCAAAGAAGTGTCGCTTGCGGAATTGGATGGAGCCTTCAAAGAGGTTAAGCAGATTCTCGCCAATCAAAGTTATGCAAATTTAATCGCGTACAGCGAGTACGAGGAAATGAAAGGGGTAGACGATAAAATGATTGCTAAACCCATCTCTGTTATTGAAATTCTGAAATGCCTCATCTGCATGGATGCGGAGAATTTTAATGAAGAGAAACATCCTTTCCGTATCGCGACTGGCGATGATAAGGTCATACAGCATTTCAAAAAATACAAGCAGGAAATGAAATTGCTTTATCCGCTCTTGCCAAGCATTCTCCAGCTTTGGGATACGATCTATAAAAACTTCGTAAGCCTTTACAATGCCAGTGGTGGAAAAGCGGGTAGCATTGGAGGAGCCGACAATCGTTTTTTTAAGGAATTAAAGAAAACGCAGAGGACACTTCACTTCATTGCAGATACCAGCGCGTGGGCATTTGCAGATAGTTTGCGCTTGCCTGTTCTGGCGGGTTTCAGAGCGGCTCTAACGAAAACAAAAGGCGGTTTTACTTGGAAAACAGAGATTGACCCCTCAGATTTCTTTCTGAAAGAAGTTGGATCAATTTTAGCTCGTATTGTCTGTCAGAGTTTGATCGATACGCAAGACTCTACGCGGACGTCCAGAACTGAAAGCGTGTGGCGGCATTGTTACACAGAGGTTGAACTGGCTCTTTACAAAAAATCTTCCAAAGCAAAGGTATAAACTTCCGTCAACTGACCGAGAATTTTTGCACTAATCAGATGGTCCATCTGGAAGTCAGTTGTTGTGATTAAAGAGAGGCTGTCTATGTCTTGGGTGGGTCATGTTGAACGAGCACAAAGTTCAGTGTGGCTGGCATGCGAAGTGAGACCTGAGTGAGCGCTCAGCGGGAGCTGTTTCTTGATTTGTCCAAAGAAGACGCGCGAACATCCACGCAAAAGACATAGACTACCTCTCTAGTGTAACCGAGCTGGGTCTCAATGAAAAGTGCAAAAATTTTTGGGTATCTCTAGGAAATTCAAATTTACTTGACGTATTGGTGTTCTTGATGCCGGCGATTTGTCATCCGCCCATGGCGAGAAACGCCTCCATATTCGTAGGCGGAATCTCATGGGGAGAGGCGGGAACTTCAATCAAGAGCGGTTGATCATCCTGGAATTGTTCAATGAGAAGGGGAGAGGGTTCTCCATCTCCTCTGCAATAGCGGAGACCAAAAGCGGATGCGAGTTTTGAGAAATCTGGATTTTGATGGAGCGTGCCAAAGACCCCTCCGTCGACTTCGAGCGTCTGACGGAGAAAGAGAACCCGATAGGCGCTGTCATTGACAATGATCATCTTGATGCCGATTTTTTCACGGGCAATCGTTTCGAGATCCGGGATTGTCATCAGGAATTCACCGTCGCCGAGAACAGCGATCACTCTTTTCTCAGGATAAGCTGTTTTTGCGCCCATGGCGGCTCCTAACGCGTAACCCATGGAACCAAAATTCGTCGAAGCGAGATAGTGCCCTGGTCGTTCGGTTAGAAAATAGGCGTTGGCATAAACGAGGTGTGTCCCTGCGCCCGCTGTGACGATGGTATCTTTTGGGAGGGTGGTGCCGATCTCCCTGAAAAAACGAGCGCAAGGGGATTGATCCGCGAACCGCTGAAGAAGGGTACGCCACTCCCCCTTTTTTTTCTCAAGATTGGATTGCCATGCCACTTGATCCTCTTTTTTAGGGAGGCTGGCCATTTCTGACACAAGGGCGGAGAGAAAGGGAGAGAGTTCCAACTCTGCGTGCTGAATCGGGGCGTTCTGCAGAAAGGGGACATTTGCATAATGCGTGTCGACTTGCGAAACGCAGAGGACTTCACCTTTGGGGAGCCATGTGTAGTTGTAGGTGGTCATATCGGAGAGAGAGCAGCCGATCGCGAGAATCGCTGAAGCGTTCTTGAGTGCGTAATCTGCCGCAGGATTTCCCCCTCCAAATCCGCAGCGTCCTAAAGAGTGGGGGTTCGTTTCTGGGATTGCTCCCCTTCCATTTCCAGTGGTGATCACGGGGAGAGCGCGGGAAGCGACCAGTAAGAGGAGTTCGGCTTGCAGGGATGCGGTGGCAGAAGCCCCCCCTCCCAGAAGGAGAAGGGGTCTTGGAGTGTTGTTGAGAAGAGCGGCGGCATGCTTGGCAGTTTCTGTGACAAGACTCTGCTGAGAGTGATCGGGCTTCACCTGAGAAGGGGAGAGATCGCAGAGAGCATCCTCTTCTGCTTCTTCTCCCCAGACATCTTCGGGCACTTCAATAAACGCCGGACCCCGATATCCCTCCAGGGCCTCTCTCCACGCATGGGCAAAGAGGCGGGGGAGCTCTCCGGCAGATCCTGCGAAGTGGAAACTGCGGACCCACGATTTGACGGTCTCTTCAAAATGGCCGTCGAACGCAGAATCGTAAGCTTTCATCCGGCGGTTTGGAGAGCCTCCGATGACAACGAGAGGGGTGCCGTCCCGGAAACTCGTTCCAAGATGCGCCATGGCGTTCAGCACTCCGGGACCGCCGTGCAGGAGAACGACTCCAGGCTTCCCGGTGAGCCTCCCTTCTGCACTCGCCATGCTTAAAGCGGTTTGTTCGTGGCGCGTTGAGATGTATCGGATTTTTCCCCGCCACCCCCCAAGCGGGGTGATGATTCCCAGCAGTGTTGTTCCGACGAGGCCGTAAATATTCCTGACCCCAGAGTGATGCATCTGCTTGAGAAGGAGATCTCCCCCTTTCATTCTTGTCCTCCTATGACGAGGTCTATCGGTCTCTGACCGACCATGAAGCGCGCCACATTTCCGATGACCTGCCGAAGAATGCGCTGGCGGGCCTCTTCTGTCACGCCGGCAATATGCGGGGTGAAGATCATGTTTGTACACTGGCGCAGAGGTGAGTCTGCTGGAAGGGGTTCAGTCGAGAAGACATCGAGCGCCGCTCCCGCTAAGTGGTTGGAGAGATGGTCCGCAAGTGCTGTTTCATCGACAATCCCTCCGCGGGCGACATTGATGAGAAATGCGCCTGGCTTCATTGATGAGAGACGGGAGTGGTTCATCAGCCCGGCCGTCTGTTTTGTGAGGGGGAGGTGAAGACTCACGATGCCGCTCCGGGAAAGGAGCTCTTCCAAAGGAAGGAGGGTTCCGCAATCAGCTTCCCTGCACTCGATGACATCGTAGTAAACAACCTCTGTGCCGAAGGGGGGGAGACGGCGGGCGAGTTGCTGTCCGATTTTCCCCATGCCAACGATACCCCAAGTCATCCCCTTCAGTTCCCGATTCCCCAGCAGGAATTGCGGCCAGTCTCCAGAGACAATCGCCTGATGTGCCCTGTAGAGATTTTTCAAGAGCATGAAAGCGAGAGCGAGCGTATGTTCAGCCACCGCTTCCGCATTTGCTGAGGCTGCGTTGGCGACCGCCACATTTCGTTCTTTGCAAGCCGCCAGATCGATGTGATCAAGGCCGGCGGAGGGCTGTTGGATAAACTGAAGCTTTTTCGCGGCGGTGATAAAGTTTCGATCGATCCCGATGCGGAAAGAGTAATCTCCAATCAGAATATCGGCCTCTCCGACTGCTTCGAGTAAGACGCTTGGAAGGGTTCCAGCCGGCAGGGTCCGCAGTTCAATCGAAAAATCCCGTGGGATTCCCGCTTCGAAGAGCGCACTCTTGAGCCGGCAGGTTCGCATGGGGGAGAGAGAGATGATTCTCCACTCTGTTTTCATGTCAGCGGCTCAAATCGTGCTTGAAAGAACCGGAGATACTTGGGTTCGTAAATCATTCTTAACCCTTTGATGAGATCCCGCCTTTTAAAGAGATGTTCAATATGTTCTGCTGTGTAATCGAGATGTTCCTGCGTATAGACTCGCCTTGGAAGTGTGAGGCGGACCAATTCCAACGCGGGATAGTAGTGATCCCCGGTCTTGGGATCCCGCCCGGCAGAAACAATCCCGCGTTCCATGGTTCGCACCCCTGATTCAGTATAGATTTCAGCCGCCAATGCTTCTGCCGGAAACTGGTCTTGCGCAAGATGCGCAAGAAAACGTTTTGCGTCAATGAAAATGGCGTGGCCGCCGAAAGGGCGCACCAACGGGACGTCAAACTGGGAAAGTCTCTCGCCGAGGTAGTGAACCTGTTGAACGCGATGCGCTACTATAGCGTCATCGGTTGTGGCTTCATAGAGGCCGCGCGCCATTGCTTCCAGATCTCTTCCGGCGAGACCACCGTACGTATGGAGACCTTCGTAAATGACGACGAGGGCTTTGGCTTCTTCGTAAAGTTCTGCATCCCGGAGGGCCAGAAAGCCGCCGATGTTGACGAGAGCATCTTTCTTGGCGCTCATGGTACATCCATCGGTCAGCGAGCAGATTTCCCGCATGAGCGATAAGATGGAGCGATTCTGATATCCTTTTTCCCGCGTTTTGATGAAGTGAGCGTTTTCGACGACTCGGGTAGCGTCGAGAATAATTTTGATTTCATGCCGTGAGCAGAATTCTCTCAGAGTACAGAGATTCTCCATCGAGAATGGCTGGCCGCCCGCCATATTGACGCAAGCCTGCAAATTGACGTAAGGTATTTTTTCTTTCCCTACCGACTGAACCAGATAGGCGAGTTTTTCGAGATCGACATTCCCTTTGAAAGGGTGTTCGTTCTGCGCCTGATATGCCTCATCGATAATCACATCGACAAACATTCCCCCCGCAAGCTCCTGATGAAGACGCGTTGTTGTAAAGTACATATTCCCAGGGATATAATGTCCAGGTTTGATCAGGAGTTTTGAAAGAATGTGTTCTGCGCCTCTCCCCTGATGGGTCGGCACAACGCAACGGTAACCCATGATATCGTGCACCGCTTCTTCGAGATGTGCAAAATTGACACTTCCCGCATAGGCCTCATCCCCCTCCATCAACCCCGCCCACTGATAATCACTCATGGCGCCTGTCCCGCTGTCGGTGAGGAGATCAAGATAGACCTCATTGGATGGGAGGAGAAAAGTGTTGTAACCTGCCGCGGCGATCGATCGCAGCCGCTCCTCCCGACTTGGACAATAGATCGGTTCGACCGCTTTAATTTTGTAAGGAGGCGGAGCAAGAGGGGTGAGCTTCAAACAATCCTCCATGATGAGGTTCGATTCTTAATGACCCTTCATCCTCTCTCATGGTGATACCTTGCTGTCAAGTCTCCGCTTCTGTAATTGCCTCTCTGGGAGAAATGAATTATAAGGACCGATTCTGCCAGATTGACTTAGTAGGGTGTGAGAGGAGTGTTTGGAAATGGTGATGCTGTTTCGAATTTCTCTTGTTGTTCATCTGGCCGCTGTCATTTCGTGGATGGCTGGGCTTCTTTATCTGATCCGCCTTTTTGTCTATCACGCGCAAGAGAAAGAGGAGGTAGTAAAAGATCGGTTTATCGTCATGGAGCGCCGACTCTACAAGATCATTACAATGCCGGCGATGGGAGCGGCTCTTCTCTCGGGGATTCTTCTTATAGCTGCAAATGCTCATTACTATCTCAAAGCGGGATGGCTGCATAAAAAACTTGTGCTGGTCTTTATCATGATCGGCGTGACTCATTACGCAGGCGCTTTGCGAAGAAAATTTGAAGCAGGAACTGTTCAAAAAAGCCATGTCTATTTCAGAGTTCTCAACGAGGTTCCGACACTCCTGATGATCCTGATTTTGATCTTGGTGGTCTTTAAGCCATGAATGGAAAAAGAATGGATAAGCCCTGTATTGCGGCAAGAAAATCTGCCAAGATGGAGTTAGCGGCTGGAACCTATTATTGGTGTAGTTGTGGTTTGTCCAGGAATCAGCCTTTTTGTGATGGTTCGCATCAGGGGACAAAATTTGTTCCTCTCCCTGTAAAATTGACAGAACGTCAGCTCGTCTCATTCTGTCTCTGCAAGTATTCCGCCAAGGGACATCTTTGCGATGGAAGTCATAAGAGCCTCCCTCCCCCTTTGAACGAAGCAAATTCGCATCCCGCATGACTGCCGCAGATGCGCTTCTGAGTGATTCTTTGCGACTTTGCTTGCAATGGAGTGCAGATGAATTAGAATGAACTCAGTGTTTTTGCCCTTCGGAACGGACTCTAGAGATATTCCTAATAGGAGGCGTATATGGCAACGAAAAAGAAAACGACAAAGAAGACGACAAAGCGGCGACCGAGTTCAGCATTCATGAAGCCGTTGCAGCCTTCTCCGGCTTTGGCGAAGGTGGTGGGCAATAGGGCGATACCTCGAACGGAAGTGGTCAAGAAGCTATGGGCTTACATTAAGTCACACAGGCTTCAGGATACGAGGAATCGGCGCAATATTAACGCTGATGCTAATCTTCGGCCGATCTTTGGAAAGAACACTGTCAA